>NZ_JAVRBF010000006.1:0-171836 GCF_032436805.1 Streptomyces sp. P17
ACTTCGCAGCACTTCGCCCCGCCGACCAAACGACCGGCGGGGCGAAGTAGCAGGGCCCCGGATTAACCAACAGCGTCCGTAACCCGGTCCGGGGCCCCACTCAGCGGAGCGCTACGGCAGCTGCGCCGCCCGCGCCTCACGCCTGTTGTCCCTGAAGTTGTTCACCCGACGTGCCGTGGCGAACAGCGGAATCACCGCCCCCATGACCAGCTGCAGAGCGCAGCCCGTCTGCAGGAGCAGCTGCCCGCCCGGCGCGTCGAACGCCCACGCCGTCAGCAACGCCATCGAGAGCACGATCCACGCCAGCATCGCCACCGCGAGCCGCCCCCGCGGCTTCGGGTACTCGACCCGGCTCACCATCAGCCACGCCGTCCCAAGGACCGCCAGCAGCGTCGCCACGAAGGGCAGCTCCAGCAGCACGATCGAGACGACCGTCAGCGCGCCGAACGGCGAGGGCATGCCCTGGAACATGCCGTTCGGTGGCGTCACGCACGAGAACCGCGCAAGCCGCAGCACCACCGCCAGCAGCACCACGATCGCGCCGACCGCGGCCACCTTCTGGTGGGCCCCGTCGGTCACCATGCCGTAGACGAGCACGAAGTACGCCGGCGCGAGGCCGAAGCTGATCAGGTCCGAGAGGTTGTCCAGCTCGGCGCCCATCGGCGAGGAGCGCAGCTTGCGCGCGACCAGGCCGTCGAACAGGTCGAAGATGGCGGCGCACAGCATCAGGATCACGGCCGTGGCCGCGCTGTGCCGCGCCATGCCGACCTCTTCACCGCCCGTGAAGTGCGGGATGAGGATGCCGGTGGTGGTGAAGTACACCGCCATGAAGCCGCACGTGGCGTTGCCGAGGGTGAGGGTGTCCGCTATCGAGAGGCGGAGAGAGAGGGGCATCTCCTCCTCTTCGTCCACCTCGTCCGCCTCGGGCACCCAGCCCGTCTGAGTCTCCGGATCAATCACGGTCAATGCGAGTCACCCCAGCCACGGTCTTCTGCCCGACCTCGACCGCGACCTCCACGCCCTCGGGCAGGTAGATGTCGACACGCGAGCCGAAGCGGATCAGACCGATCCGGTCACCCTGCTCGACCTTCGTCCCCTGCGGGATGTACGGCACGATGCGACGGGCTACCGCGCCGGCGATCTGGATCATCTCGATGTCGCCGAGTTCGGTGTCGAAATGCCAGACTACGCGCTCGTTGTTCTCGCTCTCCTTGTTGAACGCCGGAACGAACCCACCCGGGATGTGCTCGACCGAGGTCACCGTGCCGGAGAGGGGCGCGCGGTTGACGTGGACGTTCAGCGGGCTCATGAAGATCGCGACGCGGGTGCGGCCGTCCTTCCACGGCATGATGCTCTGCACCACACCGTCGGCGGGCGAGATGACCCGGCCCTGGGCGATCTCGCGCTCGGGGTCGCGGAAGAACCACAGCATGCCCGCCGCGAGCGCGGTGGCGGGCACGGCCACGGCCTTGGCGGCGCCGGAGCGGCGGGCCCTGGCCAGGCTGAGGGCTGCGGTGGCGACGGTCGGGAGAAGCCACGGCGATGCTCCGCGCGCGAGGCGTACGCCGGCCCGGCTGTCGCGAGGTGCAGAGGTTTGGCTGTGGGGCATGGATGACCTTCGTAGCGGATGATGCCGCGCGGTGAGGGGGGACGGCGGCTTTCCCGGGATCGTACCGGTCGCGGGCCGCAACTGGGCAAGCCAGGAAGCCGAGTCGGCAGCCGAAGAGTGTTGACGGGGTGTGATCTTCTTCTCGAAGAAAACACCCCGAACCCGGACATCTAGCCCTGGAGTCGATACTCTTCGAGCAGCCTGCGACCGATGATCATTTTCTGGATCTCGGCGGTACCTTCACCGATCAGCAGCATCGGAGCCTCACGGTAGAGGCGCTCGATCTCGTACTCCTTGGAGAAGCCGTAGCCGCCGTGGATCCGGAAGGCGTCCTCCACGACCTCCTTGCAGTACTCGGAGGCGAGGTACTTCGCCATCCCAGCCTCAAGGTCGTTTCGTTCCCCGGAGTCCTTTTTGCGTGCCGCGTTCACCATCATCGCATGGGCGGCCTCGACCTTGGTAGCCATCTCGGCCAGCTTGAACTGGATCGCCTGGTGCTGGGCGATCGGCTTGCCGAAAGTGTGACGCTGCTGGGCGTAGTGGACGCCGAGTTCGAACGCACGCTGAGCGACACCGCAACCACGCGCCGCCACGTTGACGCGGCCGACTTCCACGCCGTCCATCATTTGGTAAAAACCTCGGCCGGTGGTCCCGCCGAGCACCCGGTCGGCGGGAATCCGCAGGCCATCCATGATGAGTTCGGTCGTGTCCACCCCCTTGTACCCCATCTTGTCGATCTTGCCCGGAATGGTCAGGCCGGGGCGGACCTCACCGAAGCCGGGCTCCTTCTCGACGAGGAAGGTCGTCATCGACTTGTGGGGCGCCGTGCCCTCGGGGTGTCCTTCGTCACTTCGCACCAGAACGGCCACGAGGGACGACGTTCCGCCGTTCGTCAGCCACATCTTCTGACCGTTCAGGACGTACTCGTCGCCGTCCTTGACCGCCTTCGACGTGATGGCCGACACATCGGAGCCCAGGCCCGGCTCCGACATCGAGAAGGCGCCGCGGATGTCGCCGGCCGCCATGCGCGGCAGGAAGTGGTCCTTCTGCTCCTGCGTGCCGTGCTGCTTGAGCATGTACGCCACGATGAAGTGGGTGTTGATGATGCCGGAGACCGACATCCAGCCGCGGGCGATCTCCTCGACGCAGAGGGCGTACGTCAGGAGCGACTCGCCCAGACCGCCGTACTCCTCGGGGATCATCAGGCCGAACAGGCCCAACTCCTTGAGGCCGTCGACGATCTGCTGCGGGTACTCGTCGCGGTGCTCCAGCTCGGTCGCGACCGGAATGATCTCCTTGTCCACGAAGTCGCGGACGGTGGAGAGGATCTCCTGCTGGATGTCGGTCAGACCGGCGGTCTGGGCGAGTCGCGCCATGGCTACTTCTCCTGCTCCTTGAGCTCAGAACCAGCGGGGTCGGCCCGCAGGGCCGTCGGTTGAGGGTGGTGGGGGGAGACGGGCGGGCGGCCCGGCTGCTCGCCGCCGCGCTCCTTGATGTACGTCTCGGTCGGCACCATCACCTTGCGGCGGAACACACAGACCAGCGTGCCGTCCTGCTTGTAGCCCTTCGTCTCGACGTAGACGATGCCGCGGTCGTTCTTCGACTTCGACGGCCACTTGTCGAGCACGGTCGTCTGGCCGTAGATGGTGTCGCCGTGGAAGGTCGGCGCCACGTGCTTGAGCGACTCGATCTCCAGGTTGGCGATGGCCTTTCCGGAGATGTCCGGGACGGACATGCCGAGCAGCAGCGAGTAGATGTAGTTCCCGACGACGACGTTCTTGCCGAAGTCCGTCGTCTTCTCCGCATAGTTGGTGTCCATGTGGAGCGGGTGGTGGTTCATGGTGAGGAGACAGAACAGGTGGTCGTCGTACTCCGTGACCGTCTTTCCGGGCCAGTGCTTGTACGTCGCCCCGACCTCGAACTCCTCGTAGGTGCGTCCGAACTGCATCGCGCTCAGGGCTCCTTAGTTGCCGGGGGTCTCGAACTTGCTGGTGCGCTGCATGCCGGCGGCGCGGCCCTTGCCGGAGATGACCAGGGCCATCTTGCGGCTGGCCTCGTCGATCATCTCGTCGCCGAGCATCGCGGAGCCCTTCTTGCCGCCCGCCTCGGACGTGTAGTAGTCGTACGCGTCCAGGATCAGCTCGGCGTGGTCGAAGTCCTCCTGCGAGGGCGAGAAGATCTCGTTGGACGCCTCGACCTGACCCGGGTGCAGCACCCACTTGCCGTCGAAGCCGAGCGCGGCGGCGCGCTGGGCGACCTCGCGGTAGCCGTCGATGTTGCGGATCTGGAGGTAGGGGCCGTCGATCGCCTGGAGGTTGTTGGCGCGGGCGGCCATCAGGATCTTCATCAGGATGTAGTGGTAGGCGTCCGCCGGGTAGCCGGGCGGCTGCTCACCGACGACGAGCGACTTCATGTTGATCGAGGCCATGAAGTCGGCCGGGCCGAAGATGATCGTCTCGACGCGCTGGGACGCGGTCGCGATCTCGTTGACGTTGTTCAGGCCCTGGGCGTTCTCGATCTGCGCCTCGATGCCGATCTTGCCGACCTCGAAGCCCATCGTCTTCTCGATCTGCGTCAGCAGCAGGTCAAGGGCCACGATCTGCTGGGGCGTCTGCACCTTCGGCAGCATGATGCAGTCGAGGTTCTGGCCCGCGCCCTCGACGACGGTCACGACATCGCGGTACGTCCACTCGGTCGTCCAGTCGTTGACGCGCACGACCCGCGTCTTGCCCGTCCAGTCGCCCTCGTTGAGGAACTTGACGATGGTGTGCCGCGCCTCGGGCTTGGCGAGCGGGGCGCACGCGTCCTCCAGGTCCAGGAAGACCTGGTCCGCCGGGAGGCCCTGCGCCTTCTCCAGGAAGCGCGGGTTGCTTCCCGGTACCGCCAGGCAGGAACGGCGGGGACGCAGACGGTTGACGGTCATGCGGGGACCTCCAGGGGGTCGAGCTTGTTCGCTTTCCGGATCTCGTCGACGATGCGGCCGATGATCCCGGTGATGTCGAAGTCCTTCGGGGTGAAGACCGCGGCGACTCCGGCGGCTCGCAGCTGCTCGGCGTCACCGTTGGGGATGATGCCACCTGCGATCACGGGTATATCTGTGGCACCGGCCACACGCAGCCGTTCCAGCACGTCCGGCACCAGCTGGGCGTGCGAGCCGGACAGGATGGACAGGCCGACCGCGTGCACGTCCTCGGCGAGGGCCGCGTCCACGATCTGCTCGGGGGTGAGCCGGATGCCCTGGTAGACCACCTCGAAACCGGCGTCACGCGCGCGTACGGCGATCTGCTCGGCGCCGTTGGAGTGCCCGTCCAGGCCCGGCTTGCCGACCAGGAAGCGCAGCTTGCCGACGCCGAGATCGCGGGCCGTCTCCGCCACCCGCCGGCGGACCAGCGCCATCGCGGTGCCCTCCTCGGCGGTCACCGCGACCGGCGCGGAGGACACGCCCGTCGGCGCCCGGAACTCGCCGAACACCTCGCGCAGGGCCCCGGCCCACTCGCCGGTCGTGACGCCGGCGCGGGCGCACTCCAGGGTGGCCTCCATGAGGTTGGCGGTGCCCTTGGCGGCCTCCTTCAGCTTCTCCAGCGCCTTGCAGGGGCGCGGGTGGTTGAAGGGCGGCTGGTAGCGGGTGTCGCGCCAGTGCGCCAGGGCCTCGACGACCCGGGCCTCGACGGCCGGGTCGACGGTCTGGATCGCGGCGTCCAGGTCGGCCGTGAGCGGGTTCGGCTCGGTCGACTCGTAGATGTTGACGCCGACGATCTTCTCCTGCCCGGATTCGATACGGGCGCGGCGCTCGGCGTGGGACGCCACGAGCTGCGACTTGAGATAGCCGGACTCGACGGCGGCCATCGCGCCGCCCATCTCCTGGATCCGGTCGATCTCCGCGAGCGACTCCTCGACCAGCGCTGCGACCTTGGCCTCGATCACCTTCGAGCCCTCGAAGATGTCCTCGTACTCCAGCAGATCGCTCTCATGGGCGAGCACCTGCTGGATACGCAGCGACCACTGCTGGTCCCAGGGCCGGGGCAGGCCCAGCGCCTCGTTCCAGGCCGGGAGCTGGACGGCACGCGCGCGTGCGTCCTTGGAGAGGGTGACGGCCAGCATCTCCAGCACGATCCGCTGGACGTTGTTCTCCGGCTGAGCCTCCGTCAGGCCCAGGGAGTTGACCTGGACGCCGTAGCGGAAGCGGCGCTGCTTGGCGTCCTGGATGCCGTAGCGCTCCAGGGTGATCTTCTCCCAGATGCGGCCGAAGGCGCGCATCTTGCACATCTCCTCGACGAAGCGGACGCCCGCGTTCACGAAGAAGGAGATCCGGGCGACGACATCGCCCATGCGCTCCTCGGGGACCTGGCCGCTGTCGCGCACGGCGTCGAGGACCGCGATCGCCGTGGACATCGCGTACGCGATCTCCTGGACCGGCGTGGCGCCCGCCTCCTGCAGGTGGTAGCTGCAGATGTTGATCGGGTTCCACTTGGGGATGTGGGAGACCGTGTACGCGATCATGTCCGTGGTCAGGCGGAGCGAAGGCCCGGGCGGGAAGACGTGCGTGCCCCGGGACAGGTACTCCTTGACGATGTCGTTCTGGGTCGTGCCCTGGAGCTTGGTGATGTCCGCACCCTGCTCCTCAGCGACGACCTGGTAGAGCGCCAGCAGCCACATGGCGGTGGCGTTGATGGTCATCGAGGTGTTCATCTGATCCAGGGGGATGTCCTGGAACAGCCGGCGCATGTCACCGAGGTGCGAGACGGGCACCCCGACCCGGCCCACCTCGCCGCGGGCGAGGATGTGGTCCGGGTCGTAGCCGGTCTGCGTCGGCAGGTCGAAGGCGACGGACAGACCCGTCTGGCCCTTGGCGAGGTTGCGCCGGTACAGCTCGTTGGACGCCTCGGCCGTGGAGTGACCGGCATAGGTCCGCATGAGCCACGGCCGGTCCTTCTGACGCTCAGTCATGCATCGGCCCTCAGATGTTGCGGAAGCGGTTGATGGCGTCGATGTGCTGGGCGCGCAGTTCCTCGTCGCGCACGCCCAGGCCCTCCTCGGGGGCCAGGCACAGCACGCCGACCTTGCCCTGGTGGAGGTTGCGGTGCACGTCGAACGCGGCCTGGCCGGTGTCCTCCAGGGAGTAGACCTTCGACAGCGTCGGGTGGATCTTGCCCTTCGCGATCAGCCGGTTGGCCTCCCAGGCCTCGCGGTAGTTGGCGAAGTGCGAGCCGATGATCCGCTTCAGCGACATCCACAGGTAGCGGTTGTCGTACTCGTGCATGTAGCCCGAGGTCGAGGCGCAGGTGGTGATGGTGCCGCCCTTGCGGGTGACGAAGACGGAGGCACCGAAGGTCTCGCGGCCGGGGTGCTCGAAGACGATGTCGATGTCCTCGCCGCCGGTGAGTTCGCGGATGCGCTTGCCGAAGCGCTTCCACTCCTTCGGGTCCTGGGTGGTCTCGTCCTTCCAGAACTTGTAGCCCTCGGCGTTGCGGTCGATGATCGCCTCGGCGCCCATCGAGCGGCAGATCTCCGCCTTCTGAGGGCTGCTCACCACACAGATCGGGTTGGCGCCACCGGCCAGCGCGAACTGCGTGGCGTAGCTGCCGAGTCCGCCGCTCGCGCCCCAGATCAGGACGTTGTCGCCCTGCTTCATGCCGGCGCCGTTGCGGGAGACCAGCTGGCGGTAGGCGGTGGAGTTGACCAGGCCCGGGGCGGCGGCCTCCTCCCAGCTGAGGTGCTTGGGCTTGGGCATCAGCTGGTTGGACTTGACGAGGGCGATCTCGGCGAGGCCGCCGAAGTTCGTCTCGAAGCCCCAGATGCGCTGCTCCGGGTCGAGCATCGTGTCGTTGTGGCCGTCGGAGGACTCCAGCTCGACGGAGAGACAGTGCGCGACGACCTCGTCACCGGGGTTCCAGGCGTTGACGCCCGGTCCGGTGCGCAGGACGACGCCCGCGAGGTCGGAGCCGATGATGTGGTAGGGCAGGTCGTGGCGCTTGGTGAGCTCGCTGAGCCGGCCGTAGCGCTCCAGGAACCCGAAGGTCGACAGCGGCTCGAAGATCGAGGTCCAGACCGAGTTGTAGTTCACCGAGGAGGCCATGACGGCCACCAGGGCCTCGCCCGGGCCGAGTTCCGGCACCGGCACGTCGTCCAGGTGGATCGACTTGCGGGGGTCCTTGTCGCGGGTTTCGAGGCCCGCGAACATCTCCGTCTCGTCCTTGTGCACGGTGATCGCGCGGTACGACTCGGGGAGCGGCAGAGCGGCGAAGTCGGCCGGGGTCGATTCCGGCGACTGGATCGCGTCCAGGATGTCCTTCACGGTCACGGTGTTGCCTCCGGCGATACGCGTCCTGAGGGGGACGCTGAGGGTTACGTCGGTGCTGCTGAGGGTGGGTGCGGTTGCCGTCGGTTCGGCGTGTGGTGCTGTTCGGCAGCGCTTTGTGGCGCGGGAGGGTGCCTGTGACGCAGGCGTCCGGCGCGCGGGCCGTTGGGCTCGTCGGGACAGGCCGGACACCATCAACGTATGACACCGCGTGTCAGGTGGCAAGGCACTGAGTGCCAGGAGTTGCTCTCAAGTGAAATCTTTACGTAACAAATGAGCGATGATCGATCGAACCGGGTCTGAGAGATGCTGGAAAACCTGCCCTGACATGCCAAAACGGCCACCCCGCGGGGTGGCCGTCATCACAGTGGCGAAGGGTCCTGGAGACCGCTTCAGCGCTCCTTGAGCGCCTCCTCGATGGTCCGCATCACCTGGTCCAGCGGTGCGTCCGTACGGGCGACCGTCACCAGCACCTCGCCGTGGGTGGAGACCGTCGCCGCGGTCGGCTGGGGGGTGGTGGACCGGCCGGCGCCGATGCCGGTGCCGAAGGTCTTGCGGACGATGGCGAAGGCGTGGTCCAGCTGCGTCTCCACATCGCCCTGGCCGCCCGCCCGCAGCCAGCGCCGCAGCACATGGTTGTGGGCGGTGACCACGGCGGACGCGGCCACCTCCGCCAGCAGCGGGTCGTCGTTGGCGTCGTCGTCGTGCGCGTGCTCGTCGAAGTGGCCGAGGAGATAACGGGTGAAGAGGCGTTCGTAGCGGGCCACCGACGCGATCTCGGCCTCGCGCAGGGTGGGCACCTCGCGCGTGAGCTTGTAGCGGGCGACCGAGATCTCCGGGCGGGCCGCGTACATCCGCATGACTTCCTTGATGCCGCGGCACACCGTGTCGAGCGGATGCTCGTGCGCGGGGGCGGCGTTGAGCACCGCCTCGGCACGGATCAGGGTGTCGTCGTGATCGGGGAAGATCG
Organism: Streptomyces sp. P17; assembly: GCF_032436805.1. Lineage (NCBI taxonomy): Bacteria > Bacillati > Actinomycetota > Actinomycetes > Kitasatosporales > Streptomycetaceae > Streptomyces > Streptomyces sp. P17. Next base: position 8,878 of record NZ_JAVRBF010000006.1, read on the forward strand.
CCTCTTCCTTGGAGCGGAAGTGGCGGAAGAAGGTGCGGCGAGCGACCCCGGCCGCGGCCGCGATCTCGTCGACGGTGGTCGCCTCGTACCCCTTCGTGGAGAACAGCTCCATCGCCGCGGCCGCCAGTTCTCGGCGCATCTTGAGCCGCTGGGCGGCCGCGCGGCTGCCTGCGGCACTTTCCGGCGCGTCGGGCGTAGCTGGTGTACGTGAGGACTTGGCGGACTGGGACATGACCCGAACGTACTGCATCTGTGCAGGGTGGTGCGCATGCCCCGGGGTTCCCCCGCCCTGGCCGGGCGGGGGAACGGCCGCGGGGTCGAGCAGTCCGCCCCAGTCCTCGCCTACGCGGAACCAGTCGCCGGGACGGTCACCGGCGGGCATATTCGCGGAAGCCGCGGCCCGTCTTGCGGCCGAGGCAGCCCGCGGCCACCAAGTGCTCCAGCAGGGGCGCCGGAGCCAGGCCCGGGTCACGGAACTCGCGGTGCAGGACCTTCTCGATGGCCAGCGAGACATCGAGCCCGACCACGTCCAGGAGCTCGAACGGGCCCATGGGGTAGCCGCCGCCGAGCTTCATCGCCGCGTCGATGTCGTCGAGCGAGGCGTAGTGCTCCTGCACCATCTTGATCGCGTTGTTCAGGTACGGGAACAGCAGGGCGTTCACGATGAATCCGGCCCGGTCGCCGCAGTCCACGGCGTGCTTCTTGATGCGGCCGCAGACCTCGCGGACCGTGGCGTGCACCTCGTCGGCCGTCAGGACGGTACGGACGACCTCGACCAGCTTCATGGCCGGCGCCGGGTTGAAGAAGTGCATGCCGATCACGTCCTGCGGACGCGAGGTGGCGCGGGCGCAGGCGACGACGGGCAGCGAGGAGGTGGTGGTGGCCAGCACCGCGCCGGGCTTGCAGACCTTGTCCAGGGTGGCGAACAGCTGCTGCTTGACCTCCAGGTCCTCGGCGACGGCCTCGACGGCGAGGTCGACCTCGGCGAAGGCGTCGTAGGAGCCCGCAGGGGTGATCCGGTCCAGGGTCAGGGCGGCGGCCTCCGCGGTCATCCGGCCCTTGTCGACGGAGCGCGCGAGGGACTTGCCGATCCGGGCCTTCGCGGTCTCGGCCTTCTCCTCGCTGCGGGCGGCGAGGACCACCTCGTAGCCGGCCTTGGCGAAGACCTCGGCGATGCCGGAGGCCATGGTGCCGGAACCGGCGACACCGACGGAGCGGACCTCGCGGCCCGCGACCGGGACGGAGCCCTCCAGCGGCGTCAGGGCGTCCCGCACGACGGCCGCGCTGCCCGGGGCCTCGTAGGTGTAGAAGCCGCGTCCCGACTTACGGCCCGTCAGGCCCGCCTCGCTGAGCTGCTTGAGGATCGGCGCGGGGGCGTGCAGCCGGTCGTGGGACTCGGCGTACATGGCGTCCAGGACCGTGCGCGCGGTGTCGATGCCGATGAGGTCGAGCAGGGCGAGCGGGCCCATGGGCAGTCCGCAGCCGAGCCGCATCGCGGCGTCGATGTCCTCGCGGGAGGCGTACTTGGCCTCGTACATCGCGGCGGCCTGGTTGAGGTAGCCGAACAGCAGCCCGTCGGCGACGAATCCGGGCCGGTCGCCCACCGCGACGGGCTCCTTGCCGAGGTCGAGGGCGAGGTTGGTGACGGCCGTGACGGCCGTGGGCGCGGTCAGCACCGAGGAGACGACCTCGACCAGACGCATCGCCGGGGCCGGGTTGAAGAAGTGCAGCCCGATCACCCGCTCGGGGCGCGCCGAGTCGGCGGCGAGCCGGGTGACGGACAGGGCGTTGGTCCCGGTGGCCAGGATCGTCCCGGGCCGCACGATCCCGTCCAGCGCACGGAAGATCTGCTGCTTGATCTCGTACGACTCCGGCGCCACCTCGATCACCAGGTCGGCGTCGGCCGCCGCGGCGAGGTCGGTGCAGGTGCGGACCCGGGCGAGGGCGTCGGTGCGCTCCTGCTCGGTGAGCTTGCCGCGCTCCACGGCGCGAGCGGTGGAGGCCTCCAGGGCGGCGACGGACTGGGCTGCCGCGGCCTCGCTGATGTCGATGCCGACAACCTCGCGGCCGGCCTTGGCGAGGACCTCGGCGATGCCGGTGCCCATGGTGCCGAGGCCGATGACGGCGACGGTCCTGATCGGGGACAGAGGGGTGTCGGACAGGGGAGTGGCCATCGCGGGACTCCTGGAATGAGGGTGACGACTGGGAGTGCAACCGGGTGCGCCGAAGGGGCGCACCGGGTGCTTGAGAAATGCGGGATGCGGGTGTGGTCCGGGCTACTTGCGCACACGCCCGGTGCCGTCACCGTGGACGTGCACACGTCCGGTGAACGGTGATGGCCGACCGGCCCTGTCCCGTGGCCGAGTCGTACTGCGGTACCAGATGTACCGAACCGACTGCTTCCACGGTGGCTGCGTCACCAGGCCACCGCGGGTGGATCGCGAGGGGGTATCTCGCTCGTCTGAGCTTAACCCGCCGGTAACGAGCGCGCCAGTCCCCGTCCTTCACCGTCTTTGTGATGTAGGTCCCGACGCGACGGACGCGCCCATAGGCTCGATGTCATGGACGAAGAGTTGCGATCACTCACGGAGCGCTTACGGCGGGAGTCGGGCGGGGGCGCGGGCTTCGAGCGGCTGGCGGGGACCGGAGACCTGGATGAGCTGGCCGATGTCCTGACCGCGCCGGGGCAGTCGCTGTGGGCCCGGGAGCTGGCCGCGTTCCGGCTCGGACTCGCGGGAGACCGGCGGGCGTTCGAGGCCCTCGTCCTGCTTCTGAACCACCGTGATCCGCAGCGCTGCGCGTCCGCCGCGTACGCCCTGGCCCGGCTCGGCGATCCGCGCACGGCGCGAGCGGCGGCGGCGCTCGCCACCAACGAACTGCGGGTCGCGTACGCCTTGCACCCGGTCCGGCTGCTGGTCGAACTGCGGGCCGCCGAGGCCGTCCCGGCCCTGATCACCACCTTGGAGCGACGGCTGCGCCCGCACGACCCCCACCGCCGGGTCGCGCTCGCCTGTGTCGAGGGCCTTGGCGCGCTCGGCGACGCCCGCGCCCGGACCGTGCTGAACGAGGCGCTGGCCCATCCGACGCTCGCGGAGGCGGCGGTGCATGCGCTGGCGCGGATCCCCAGACAGCGGTGACGGGGATTCCTGGGTCAGTGGTGACGCGGATTCCTAGACCCGTACTTCGCAGGTCACCCGATCGTGAAGACCAAGCGGTCGTAGCTGATCGCTCGCCGGTCGGAACCGCAGCAGCGATGGCCGTCTCGGTCCGGCCCGGTCGAGATCGGACGCCGTGAGGCCGATGCGGAGAACCTTTTCGGCGACCTGCGAAGTACGGGCCTAGACAGCCGTGAGTTCTCTGACATACCGCACCTCCGGCACCATCACACCGTCCACCTCGAACGGCTCCTCGGCGCCGTCGGCGAGGAACCCGGCCCGTTCGTAGAAGCGACGGGCGTCGGTGTTCCCCTTGAGGACCCAGAGCAGCATGCGCGGGTACCCGGCGGCCGTGCACCGGCGTATCGACTCCTGGAGCAGAGCCTGGCCGATCCCGGCGCCGTACTGGCCGGGGTCCACGTAGATCGCGTACAGCTCGGCGTCGTCGGTGCGGATGTCCCCCGCTCGGTAGGGGCCGTGGCAGGCCCAGCCGACCGTGCTGCCGTTCCGCTCGGCGATCAGGTCCACGCGCATGCCGGGGCCCTGGGTGAGGCGGGTGCGATGCCGCTCGGCGTCCTCCGCGACGCTGAGACCGTCGAGGTGGGACTGGGGCATCAGCCCCCGGTAGGCGGTGCGCCAGCCGCCGACGCGGATCTCGGCGACGCGGTCGCAGTCGGCGTGCACCATGTCCCGCAGGTGGATGTCCGTCACCCGGCCACCACCGCGAACGCCTCGATCTCCATCCGGAACTCCGGCCGCACCAGGGCCGTCACCTGCACCGCCGACGCGGCCGGCAGGCGGTCGTCCGGTATGTGCTCGGCGCGGGCCTCGCGGATCGCGGGCAGGTCCGCCATGTCCGTGACGAAGAAGGTGAGTTTGACGACGTCCTCGAAGGTCGCCCCGGCGGCGGCCAGACAGCGCCTCAGGTTCTCGAAGACCTGACGGGCCTGCGCGGCCGGGTCGCCCTCGCCGACCAGCTCGCCCTTCTCGTCGAGCGGCAGCTGGCCGGCGACGGCCACGAAGCGGCCGGTGCCCAGGACGACATGGCTGTACTGCGGGGCGGCGGCCACCCCGTCGGGGGCGGGAATCCTCGTCAGCTCACTCATGTGTCCATGGTGGACCATGGGTCTGACAACGCCCGCCCCCCGGGGGGAGAATCAGCCGCGGAAGCCGAGCAGCCCGTGCAGGGTCGTGCCCCGCGAGGAGGCCGGCGACGTCGAGCTCAGCGGCTTCGGGTCGGGCAGCGCGTCGCACACCGCGTCCACCTCGCCGCCGCTGCGCGGCACCGTGCCGTCGCTCAGATACTTCGCCAGGTGCTTGTCCAGGCAGGCGTTCCCGCTCAGTGAGATGCCGTGGTTCTGGCCGCCCTGCTCGACCACCAGGCTGGAGTTGCGCAGCATCCGGTGGACCGTCACGGCACCGGGGTACGGCGTGGCCGCGTCGCCGGTCGCCTGGAACAGCAGCACCGGCGGCAGTTCGCCGTTGGTGACGTCCACCGGCTCCAGGGAATCGGTCGGCCAGAACGCGCAGGGCGCGTTGTACCAGGCGTTGCTCCAGGTCATGAAGGGCGCCTTCGCGTACACCGCCCAGTTGTCCTCCCGCCACTGCTCCCAGTCGCGCGGCCAGTCGGCGTCCCGGCACTGGACGGACGTGTAGACGCTGTAGCTGTTGTCGCCCGCGGCGTCCACGGCGGCGAAGTTGTCGTACGCCTCCACCAGCGGATCGGTGTTCTTGTCACCCACGTACGCGGCGAACGCCTCGGCGAGGTAGGGCCAGTAGCCGTTGTAGTAGCCGCCGGGCAGGAAGGTCTCCTCCAGTTCGGCGGGGCCCACCTTGCCGCCGGCCGGTTTCTTCGCCAGCGCGGCCCGCATCGCGTACCACTTGTCCTCGATCTTCGCCGGATCGGTGCCCAGCTTGTAGGTCGCGTGGTTCTTGGCGACCCACGCCATGAAGGCGAGGTGGCGGTCGTTGAAGGCGTAGTCCTGAGCGAGGTTGTCCTCGTACCAGACGCCCGTGGGGTCCACCACCGAGTCCAGGACCAGGCGCCGCACCCGCTCCGGGAAGAGCTTGGCGTAGACCGTGCCGAGATAGGTGCCGTACGAGTAACCGAAGTAATTGATCCGCTCGGCACCCAGCGCTTGCCGGATCCGGTCCATGTCCTGCACGGCGCTGATCGTGTTGATGTACGGCAGCAGACGCGCGTACTTGTCGCCGCACGCCTTCGCGAAGGACTTCGCCCGCTGGAGATTGGCCTTCTCGATCGCCGGGGTGCTCGGTACCGAGTCCGGGCGCACCGGGTTGAAGTGGCCGGGTTTGCAGTCGAGGGCGGGCTTGCTCTTGCCGACCCCGCGCGGGTCGAAGCCGATGACGTCGTACTGCGCCGCCACCTCCTTGGGCAGCGTGGAGGCGACGAAGCCGGCCAGCGTCAGACCGCTGCCCCCGGGGCCGCCGGGGTTGACCAGCAGCGGGCCCTGGTACTTCTTCGCGGTGTGGGGCACGCGCGAGAGCGCGAGCGTGATCTTCTGCCCCTGCGGATTCGCGTGGTCGAGCGGCACCTTGAGGGAAGCGCACTGGAGCGTCGGGTAATTGGAGGTGCCGCAGCTCTTCCAGGTGAGCTTCGGAGCCGAGCCCGGCGCGTTCGCCTCGGCGGGGACGGCCGTGAACGTCCCGGCCACGACCACGGCGGCACCGCACAGCACGGCTGTGCGTTTTCTCATCGAGTCCTCCCAGGACGGAGGGTGTGCGGACCGCGAGGGTCACGGTCCACGCCGCATCGTCCCGGAAAGGACGCCCGGAAGAACGTGTTCTGGCAATACTTGACCCAATTGGGCCGTCCGTTGCGCTCGGATGCTCTCAGATCAGCGAGAGTTGAACCGGCTCGGTCAGCTGAGCCTCGGTCACCTGCGCCTCGCCCGGCTCCGGCTCACGGATCCGGCGCGGCATCCCCGCGCGCGTGGGGCCGATGCCGTACTCCTCGGCCAGCTCGTGCACCTGACGGGTGATCCGGCGCTGGTACCACTTCGGGGCGTAGGCGCCGTCCGCGTACAGCCGCTCGTAGCGGCGCACCAGATACGGGTGATGGTGTTCGAGCCAGGCCATGAACCACTCACGGGCGCCGGGGCGCAGATGCAGCACCAGCGGGGTCACGGAGGTCGCGCCGGCCGCCGCTATCGCCCCTACGGTGGCCCGCAGTTGGGCCGGGCTGTCGCTCAGGAACGGGATCACCGGCGCCATCAGCACCCCGACCCCGATGCCGTGCTCACCGAGCGTCTTCACGACGTCCAGGCGCCGCTCGGGAGCGGGCGTGCCCGGCTCCACGGTGCGCCACAGCTCGGCGTCGGTGAAGCCCACCGAGACGGAGATACCGACGTCCGTCACCGCGGCCGCCTGCTTCAGCAGCTCCAGGTCGCGCAGGATGAGCGTGCCCTTGGTCAGGATCGAGAAGGGGTTGGCGTGGTCGCGCAGGGCGCCGATGATGCCCGGCATCAGCCGGTAGCGGCCCTCCGCCCGCTGGTAGCAGTCGACGTTCGTGCCCATCGCGATGTGCTCGCCCTGCCAGCGCCGCGAGCCGAGCTGGCGGCGCAGCAGCTCCGGCGCGTTCACCTTGACGACGATCTGGGAGTCGAAGCCGAGCCCGGTGTCGAGGTCCAGATAGCTGTGCGTCTTGCGCGCGAAGCAGTACACGCAGCTGTACATGAAGACCCTCGGCTGGGGCCCGTCCCAGTGGCCCGCGCTGAAGGCCCTGTGGCAGGCCGAGTCCGGCTGGAACCCCCTCGCGCACAACAAGAGTTCGGGCGCCCACGGCATCCCGCAGAGCTTGCCCGCGAGCAAGATGCGCTCGGAGGGCGCCGACTACTGGACGAACCCGGCAACGCAGATCCGATGGGGCCTGAAGTACATCAGGTCCCGCTACGGCTCCCCGGCCGCCGCCTGGTCGTTCTGGCAGCGGCAGTCCCCGCACTGGTACGACCAGGGCGGCTTCCTGCCCCGCGGCCTGTCGCTGGTGATGAACGACACCGGCGGGAGCGAGCCGACCGCCGTGTTCACCCGCGAGCAGTGGACGACGCTGGGCGGCCTCGCCCAGCGCGGCGGGGGCGGCGAGGTCCACTACCACGTCAACGTCACCGTGCAGGGCGCCATCGACCCGATCGGCACCGCGAAGACGATCCGCAAGGTTCTCAAGGAGCTGAAGCGGAACTTCGGCGACGGCGACCTCGGGATCGGGTGAAGGGGGCGGGACGGTGGCGCGACTGGTCGTGGACTGCGCTTTCGGGTACTCGGTCACTGCCGCGAACCCGGTGTGGACCGAGATCACGAAGTTTGTGGACGCGCTCGACGCCGGTGTGCGCGTCGACCGGGGCGCGTCCGACGAGTTCTCGGAGACCCAGCCGGGCACCTGCACCCTCACCCTGACCAACGCCGACGGCCGGTTCACGCCCGGTCTCGCGTCCGGCGCGTACAACCCGAACGTCCGCAAGAACACGCCGATCCGCGTGCGTGAGATCACCACGGCGAAGAACCTGGTCACCAACCCCGGCTTCGAAACGGACCTGAGCGGCTGGTCGGCCGGGGGCACGGTGCCGCCCACCCTGACCCAGTCGGTCACGCACGTGTTCTCCGGCTCCCAGGCCATGCTCATCACCTGGGGGGCCGGTGGCACCCTGCCGCTCGCGCAGCTCACCGTGCAGGGCCTGGACATCGGCACCACCTACACGGCATCGGCGTATGTGTGGGTGCCCACCGGCAGCCCCGCCTGCCTGCTGGTGATGGGCGGGCAACTCGGCGCCAGCAGCGCGGTGAATGACGCGTTCACCCGCATCGGCGTGACCTTCACCGCCACCGACACCTCCCACACCGTGCAGGTGTGGCCCGCGACCTCGCCGACCGCCGGACAGCAGGCGTGGGTGGACGCCGTGCAGGTCGAAGAGGGCTCCAGCGCCACTACGTTCGACCCGGATGCGGCGCAGGTCCACCCGCTCGGCGTGTTCATGGTCAACCAGTGGCCGGTGCGCTGGGACGGCCTGCACTCGAAGGTCACCATCACCTGCACCGATCCGTTCAAACGGCTCGCCAAGACCCCCGGCGCCGCGTCGTCCACGCTTCAGGCGATGCTTGTCGAGGAGGTCCTGCTCGACAAGCCGTACGCCTACTACCCGCTGTCGGAACCCGAGGGCTCCACGTCGGCGGGGGACGTCGCCAGCAGGGGCGCCGGGCAGGCGACCATCGGTCAGGCGGGCAGCGGCGGCACGCTCACGTTCGGCACGGGCAAGGGCCCCAACGACGGCCTCACCGCACCGGTGTTCGCGCCGGTCAACGCCACCAACGGCAAGCACCTGTTCGTCGATCTCGGCACTGGTTACGAGCAGTTGTCCAACACCGACACCGTGAAGATCGAGGCGTGGTTCAAGACGTCCGTGAAGGGCCGCGTCATCGTCGCCCTGAGGTCGACGAACTTCGCGTTGCAGATGCTGTTCTACCTGGACGCCACCACCGGTGCCCTCGTCGTCGAGAACCGTGGCGAGACGGTGCAGACGGCGACCTTCGTCACCGGTGATCTCGCCAACGGCGTGGTGCACCACTTGCTGTACGACGAGAACGGCAAGCGGATCTACATCGACGGCGTCGACAAGGGCCAGAACGCGGCCATCGCGAACACCTTCAACCTGAGGCTGCTGCGGATCGGCGGCTACAGCGACAACCAGGTGTGGGACGGTGTGATCGCGCACGTCGCCCTCTACGCGGACAACGCGCTGACTGCGGCGGACGTGCTCACCCACTACACCACCGGGCTGTCGGGGAACTCCGGTGAGAGCGGCCTGACCCGCATCCAGCGCCTGGCCTCCTACGCCGGGATCACCAGCGTGACGGGGCAGGGCACCGGGTTCTCCCCGGTCGGCTCGCAGAAGACGCTGGGCGACTCCGTGCTCACCCACATGCGGCAGGTCGAGGCCGCCGAGTCCGGCCATCTGCTCGCCTCCCGCTCGGCGGCCGGGCTCCTCTTCCAGTCCCGCGGCCTCCGCTACAACCAGGTGCCCGCGTTCTCCCTGGCCTACCACCAACTGGAGACCGACGACACGGAGATGTCCGACGACGACCAGAAGATCGTCAACATTGTCGTCGCGTCCCGGGAGGGCGGCGCGACCCAGCGCGTCATCGACCAGGCGTCCATCGACCTGTACGGCCCCTACGATCTGCCCCTCGAACTGATCAAGGCCAGCGACAACGAGGTCCTCGACGCCGCGAACTGGACCATCAGCCGGTACAAGGACCCGCCGCCGGAGATGCGCGAGGTCGTCGTCGACGGCTACAGCCTGCCGCTCGCCACCTACCGGGCCCTGCTGAACGCCGACGTGTCCACCGTCTTCGACATCACCTCCCTGCCCGCCGAAGCGCCGGCCTCCAGCCAGACCGTCACCATCGAGGGCTACGAGCAGACGATCCGCGAGGGCAGCCACCTGTTCGCCTTCCATGTCTCGCGCGCGGCCACCGACTCCGTGTGGGTTCTCGACTCCGCCAGCTACAGCCAGCTCGGCATCAGCACCCGCCTCGCCTACTAGACCTTGATCATTAGGGCCTGCGGCCCTCCGGATTCCAGGGAGTGCCGTGGCCCGCATCGACGTGCCCCCGACCAGGGGCGTCACCCGCGCCGAACGGTTCTTCCTTCCGCCCCCGCACCTCAGGCCCGACGCGTGGGACCTGGTGCCGGTCGCCGAACGCGCCGTCCTCTGGTTCGAGCAGAAGGCGCAGCGACGCCTGCCCCGCACCGACGCCTTCGACCTGTCGGTGACCCTGTATGCGCGGATCGACGCCGGCCGCTGGGTGGCCTCGTGCCCCTGCAAGTCCGCGCAGATCATCTCGCCTGCGGATCCGCGGATGTGGTGTGTGGAGTGCCTGTCCGGCTGGTTCCAGGTGATCTTCCCCGCCGACGTGGGGGCCGCCGAGCGGGCGGTCGAGCAGCTGCCCGCGCATGAGCAGTTCTGGTTCCACCCGGACGACGACTTCTCCTGGTCCCGTCTCGGACCCGGCGCCGGCCTCGGCAAGCGCCCGCCGATCCCGCCCGCCCAGGGCGGAGAGGAACCGGGGGTGTAGACGGTGGCCTTCACACCCAGGACGTGGGTCGTCGGCGAGACGGTCACCGCCGCGATCATGAACGCCGAGATCCGCGACCAGTTCAACCAGCGGCAGCTGTTCACCTACAAGACCGCGGACACCCCGCGCGCCACAGCGACCCAGTCCGACGACCCGCACCTGACCCTGACGGCCGAGGCCAACGCCCGCTACGTCATGGAAGGCCTGCTCATCGTCGACACCTCCGACGCCACCCAGGCCGACCTGAGCCTGGACTGGACGGTGCCCGCGGGGGCGACCGGCAGGTGGGTGGGCATCGGCCAGCCGTCCAGCGCCACCGGCACGGACGGCACCGTGCGCACCGTGGTTTCGAACATCGACGCCCTGCGCACTTACGGCGCCACCGTCGACTCCGCGAACCAGCTGGGCATCGTCCTGCGCGGCCTGCTCATCACCTCCACGACCGCCGGCACCTACGCCGTGAACTGGGCCCGCACCGGGACAGCCGGAACGCTGATCCTGGTGGCCAACTCCTGGCTGATGCTGCGGCGCGTCGCGTAAGCCCCGCCAGACCGAAGGAGATCCCGTTGAGCCGATACCGCAGGCACTGCCGGCGCGCCGCCGTCGCAGCCACTGCGGCCGCCCTCGTGGCGGCCTTCTTCGTTCCGCAGGCGGGCGCGGTGACGCCGTCCGAGGACGCCTGCCGCACGACCGACAACTACACCCCGAAGGGAAACTGCGGCCCGTTCACGCAGGTGTTCAGGGACGCGTTCAACACGGCCGTCCCCAAGGGGAGGTTCCGGGACTGCGCCGGGGATTACGACTATCGGTGCGAAGGGCTGAAGGCCGACTACCCGTCGGTATACGCCAACTGGGGGGCCTACCCGTCCGGCTGGCCCGACACCGCCACCTCGGGCGCCGACGGCAACGGCGGCCGGACCTTCGGCGGCTACTACCGGCCCGAGCTCACCACGTCGATCATCAGACAGCCGAGCGGGGACGGCCAGCTGCGTGTGCGGATGTACCGGCCGTCGACCGGTGGCAGCAACCGGGTATCCGCGCCCGTCCCCCGCAAGTGCATGAACCTGCGGTACGGGAAGTTCACCGAGCGGCTGATCGTGCGCACCCGCACCGACGGGTACAAGATGGCCCACCTGCACTACTCGCCTGACGAGATCGATGTCGGCGCTCACGTAATTGGCCCAGCGGCCGCTCGTCGTGCCCCAGGGGAGCGCGAGCGAATTCGTTCGTCGCACTCATCGCGGCTGCGGCGAGCACGTGGTTGAAAAGCGCAGCTGGGACGAGCTGGGAGGTACCTCTGTTCGCTCGCCGGCTCGCGTCGACTGGTGGTGAGCGAGGACCTGCGACCGGATGGGCACGACGAGCGCAGGCCGGAGCAATTGCGTGAGCGTCCACAATCGACTACCCGGAGGCGGGCGGCAACTTCAAGTCGGACCCGGTGAGCTGGTTCACCCACGGTTTCAACGAGGACGGCGGGGACGTCGCCCCCAATACCGCCTGGACCAGCTGGCACACCTACTCCCAGGAGGTTGTGCCCGGCCAGGTCCGGTTCTACTTCGACGGCAGGCTCGTCGGCCGCATCTACGCCGACTACCCGGACGTCACCCCGTGGGTTCTCCAGAACGAATCGGCCCTCGCCGGAGGGTACGCAGCACCAGGCTCTTCGGTGACGATCGACACCACCTGGGTGACCTGTTACCGGTACGCGGGATGAACTTCCCCCTGTGGCTGTGGGCCATCCCCGCCGGGAGCTTCGCCGTCCTGGAGGCCCTCGCCATCGCCAACCGGCGCCAAGGGGACACGGCTTCCGAGATCATCCGAAGGCTTGCCGGAGTGAAGCCCGTACGCCCGTGGCGGCCCCTCGGCGTCGCCGCCATCGCCGCGTTCTGCGCCTGGCTCGCCAACCACCTGATCGGAGGCTGAGATGACCGTGGACAGCAGCGGTTTCCACGCTCGCGACGGATGGTACTTCCGCCGCGAAGAGGACGGTTCGGTGCGCATCCTGGCGCCGGACAGCATGGGGCCCGGCGCCCACCAGGTCGTGACGCTGGACGCGGACACGTGGGCGTCCGTCGTCGCCTCTGTGAGTGGTGGGGGCGAGACCAGCGAGAGCTTCCAGGCTGCGCGTCAGTTCCACGACGGCGGCTCCGAGCCGGAGCGTGTGTGATGCCCACCTGCCGAGGCGTCGATGTCTCCGGCTACCAGGGCCCGCAGGACTGGGCTGCCCACAAGCAGGCCGGTGTGGTGTTCGCGTGGGTCAAGGCCAGCGAGGGCCAGCGCTCCCGCGACGCCCGGTTCGACTCCCACATCGGCGCCGTCATCAAGGCCGGGCTGGTCCCCGGCGCCTACCACTTCGCCTGGCCCAACCAGGACGCGGTGACCGAGGCGAACAACTACATCGGCGTGGTCAAGCCGTACGCCAGCGCAGGCGACTTCGTGCACTGGCTCGACCTGGAGCGCTACCCGGACGGCCGGAACTACGCGGGCCGCACCTCGGCGCAGATCCGGGCGTGGGCCGAGACGTGGATCGCCCGCGTGCAGGCCGCCTTCCCCCGCCAGCGCGTCGGCGTCTACACGTCGGCCGACGACATCGCCAAGGGGCACCTGCCGCCCGGGGTGCCGCTCTGGTACCCGGCCTACCCGTGGGGGCCGGCCGACTACAGCCGTGCCGAGGGCGTCCCGCAGCCGAAGACGTCCGGCCGTACGCCGCTGTTCTGGCAGTTCACCAGCCAGCCCATGGACCGGAACATCTGCTACCTGTCCGCCGCCGGGCTGCGCGCCTGGGCGGCCGGAGACAAGGAGGACGACATGGCGCTCAGCGCCGAGGACAAGCAGTGGCTCAAGGAAGAGATCGGCAAGGTTGCCCCTGCGGTGTGGCAGGTGGACGACATCCCGGCCGCCGCGCCTCCGTACAACAACAGCGACTACGACACCAACAAGACGTGGTCGGCCCGGTACGCGCTCGGAGACGCCGTCCTCAAGCCCCGGCAAGTGCGCGCCGAGCTGGCTGAGCTGGCGGCGAAGGTCGACTCCCTCGCCGTGGGCGGCGTCGACCTGGACGCCCTCGCCGCGAAGGTCGCCGACCTGCTGGCCGCACGGCTGGCCGAGTAAGGGAGGGCTGACACATGAGAGTGTCCCGCTACGCCAAGGCCGTCGTCGCCGCCATCGCGGCCGGCGCCGGATCCCTCGGCACCGCAATGCACGACGGCACCATCACCCAGGCCGAGGGCGTCACCGCCGTGCTGCTGACGGTCGGGGCTCTCACGGCCGTCTGGCGGGTGCCGAACCGGGAGCCGAAGGACTCGGCATGACCGCGGCTCCGGACCCGACGACGAACGTCGCGGTCGAACTGGCGCAGCTGCGAGGGGAGATCAGCACGGGCTTCGAGGCCATCAAGGGCACCTTGGCCGTACTCGTCGAACGAACTAACCGGACCGACACCGATGTCAAGCAGCTGCGCAGCGACACGGAAGCCGAGCTGAAGAAGCGCGACGAGGAGATCGGGAAGCTGCGGACCGAGCTGGAAGAGCTGAAGAAGGGGCGGTGGCCGCTCGCCCAGATCGCCGTCCTGGTCAGTGTGGGCGGTCTGATCGCCGCGGTCGTCGCACTGTTTGTGACCTGATCCGTCTGTAGACGTCTACAGAGCGTCGAACCCCCGCCGCCTTCGGGCGGCGGGGCTTTCTTGCGTCCCCTCGATGGCCCGGCAGGATGGGCACACAGTCTGAGCGTTGCGCCCGTACCGGCAGGTCAAGCCCTGGCAGCGGGCACATGGTCCGATCTGCTCAGGGGAGCAGCCCAGCATCAGCGCGGCGGACACCCGATCCGTCGTCGGAGGGATGCGTCTGGGCACCTCGTCCATGTGTCCGAATGTAACCCGGGGCTGACCCGTCAGTGGTGCCAGACATCCGGGCCGCCGCCCCGCCACTCGATCAGCTCCGACGTGGCCACATCCACCTGGTCCCAGCTCTCCAGACCAGCCCGGCGGAGGAACTCGATGATGTCGCGGGCGTTGAAGGCGCGACCCAAGATCACCCCGTCCACGCGCACCCGGCGGCCGCCGTCCTCGTCGGGCGGGTACACGATTACGGGACGGGGTCCGGGCATGGGTCCAGGATGATCCGGGCCGCCGGGGCGTGCATCCGGGGCAGGTCGTCTTTCGTGCTCCTGGGTATTGCGGAATCAGGCCACCGCGGCGCATTGGGGTCGCCCGCCGTCTCACCGGAGCCATCTCCGGCTTTCCCGGGGACGGTGGACTGTCCCCGTTCGACCTCCCCTGGGTGGATCGGCGGCAGCACCCCCTCCTTCCGCTGTCACTCGGAGAAGCAGAAGCGGCCCCCGCTGCCTTCGGGCAGCGGGGGCCATAGTCATCAGCCGCGACGCGCAGCCCCATCGGGCCAGACGACGTCGACGGGGAGGTCAGCGTCCCGCGCCTCCAGGACGGTGTCTGCGGTGCCGCCGCCCTTGCCACTCGGGGGCTCGCCGTTCCATACGGCGACGAGTCGGTCCGCGCGCTTCAGGAGCGTCCGGTTGGCGTCCTCGTACGCTGAGCGGTTCGCAGTCTCGTGGTCCAGGATGACGACTTCGACGGCAGCATCCCTGAGCTGGTCGAATGTCTCTTCGTGATCGGGCTTGACCTTGGTCTGCCGGTAGTCCTTCGACGGAATCACCACGACGAGTCGGCCACCGAGTTCCAGGACGGCTTCGGCGAAGAGGGAGTCGGATCCCTTCGCGATGCACGAGACACCCACCAGACTTCCATCGGCCGCATAGGGCTTGAGAGCTTCGCGCAGCGCGTCGCGTACCAGCGGCACGCTGTTTTCGGTCAGGTCCATGTGACCGGTGACGGCGAGAGTGGTCAAGAAGGGACTCCTTCGGATAGCAGGTTGCGGATCATTGTGCGTGCCTCGACGGCGGGCTTGGCTGTGAGGCCGACGGTATGCGGGTACAGCTTGGCGAGTTGTTCGCGGACTCGCCGAGAACGGCTCGTGGACGCGGCCTGGACCGCCTGCCTGGTGTGCGTGACTGCGCCGGTCAGGTCGCCGGTGAGGAAGTGGCACTCGGCGAGGCCGATGATGTCGAGGGTGTAGCTGCGTCCGGCTTCCGGTCCACGGACGGCCAGGGCCTGGCGGATGGCGTCGGCGGCCTGGGCCGCGTACGGACGGGGCTCGTGTCGGGCCAGATCCAGGAGGCGACCGCCCGTGACGCCGTTCAACTCAGCGTCGCCGAAGTAACTGATCCAGTACGGCTCGTCCTGCCCTGCGTCTGCAAGATGGGCGGCGGCTTCCTCGGTCGTGCGACGGAAGGCGCTGGTGCGGCCCATCGCTGCGTACGCCCATGCTTCCCGGGTAGCCAGCATGGCGCCCACGCGAGGCGTGACCTGCTGCCTGATGCCGTGCTGGGCAAGGTGCACCAGTTCGAGAGCGTCGCCAGGCCGGTCGAGATAGAGCATCTGCCGCGCCATCGCAGCGAGAGTGTTCGCGCCGAACAAGGGGTCGCTTCCTGCGTGCGCGGCGCGGAGCGCGAGCCGATAGTAGTCCTGGGCTCTGCGCTGGCTGCCGGCGTCCCACGCCATGCTTGCAGCGGTGGCGGACAGCTGGGCCAGGACACGGAGGAGTCTCTGCTCGACGTCCGTGGCCTGGTGTTCGTCAAGGTGGGCGGCCACCTCGTTGAGCTGGCCGATGACGGCCTTGCGGCGCAGGCCTCCGCCGATCTTGTAGGTACGGAAGTTGCGTGCGCACGCCTCCAGTTCCTCAACGTCGCTAATACCGAGGCGTCCGTGGCTTCGACGGTGCTCGCCACGTGGGGCGGGGGCGAGCCAGGCTTCGAGGCTGTCGAGGAAGGCAGCGCCGGTGGTGGCGGCTGCGAGTGCGCGCGTGGCTGTGCGACGGTCCATCACAAGGTCGCTCCGGGAGAGGTCAGCGGCCAGGCGCACGGTCGCGGACGGCTGCCAGGTGGCCTCGCCGGGTTCGTCCCGTGCTGCTGGCGCGGGTGGGTCGTCGGCTGCGCCGACCTGTCTGGCCTCCCATGGCCGGTCGGCGAGACCGACCATGCGCCCGGGAACGCGCAGCCCGTCGGAGATGCGGCAGATCACCTCGAAGCTGGTGACCTGCTGCTGCCCGCTGATGATCATGGAGACCTTGCCTGGCGTGAGTTGGCAGGCCGCACCGATGCGGTTCTGCGACAGGCCGCCCCACTTCTTGATGAGCGAGAAAGCCGCGGAGAAGTCGTGCTCTGCCAGGGCTCGGCGTAAGTCGTCTCGTTCGAGGACTTCTGGTGCGAGCGGGCCGGGGGTGGTGGCGTCCATAAGGGCCAACTTCCGGTGTGATCGTATGCGCTTCGTCGCGCCGTTTCGAACCAGGAACGAGTGTATTACCGCCTCGGTAACCCTTGCCGGTCATCCCCGAGTTGCGTGCAAGCGACGAACCTCGATGCATAACAGATCAGACCCGGCGACCGCGCGAACGGCCCCGGGAGTGGCCAACGCTCGAACCCATGAGGGAGCGTCGACATGACGAACAGTACGGCCCCGAGAGGGGCATTAACACCACCAAGCCCGCCCCCGGCAGAGGGCGTTGGAGCGTGGCTCGCTTCCGCGCACTCCTCGCCCGCCGCAGTGCACCGCGAGTGGGACAGTGAGGCCAGGCTGGCCCTGATCCCGCTGGGACGGCTCTTCGACGCGGTCCGCATCGCCGAGCGCCTCGTTCACAGCGTGGCCGGAGTCAGCGACCCGACCGCCGTCAACGCCTGGCTCGGCTGGAGTTTCAACGGCCGCCCGGTCATCCACGACCCCGCGGGCCGCCGCTACTACGCCCTCGTGCCGCCCGGCACCGCGCCCGACTGGCGAGCGCCCGCCGCGGCCTGCCTCGGTGATGGCACTTACCTGGGCGTGCCGCGTACCGATCTGACGGAGCTGGACGAGCACGCCTCGGGCTCGTACTGGGCGGTGCCCATGACCCGACCGGGCTGGCTGTGCAGCACGTCGGAGGTGCTGACGTTCGTCATGGTGGCTGGCTGCCTGATCGACGAGGACGACAGCGAGGCTGGGTCATGTCCCTGATCGAACCCCCCGCCGCGACGGGCGCCCTGCCGGTGGACATCGCCACGATGCGCGCGAACGTCGCCCAGGTGCTCCCCCCCGAGGTGACCCCCACCGACCGGGCCACGCTGGAGACGCTGACCGAAATGCTGCGCGGCCACATGCAGCTCCTCATCCCCGAGATCGAGCAGGCCGCCGCGGAGCTGCCCGCCGACGACGTCCCTCGCTACTGCGCGCTGGTCTCCGTCGGCGAAGCCCGCATGAAGCTGAACGCCCGCCCCGGACGTCTGCCGTACGACGCTGTGGCGTACGTGCGCAGACTCGGCCGGTCGCTGCTGGCCCTGTGCGACCACTACGAGACGCTGACCGGCGCACGGATGTGCCTGGCCTGCGACCAGCCCATCAGACCTGGCGAGGCAACGCGCCCGTACGGCCAGGCCAGCCCCTCCGGGGGAGCGTCCTTCTCCGGCCGGATCCACGGCCACTGCGCCAACGCCGTCCGCATCCGCTAACTGGCGGCGCCTCCCCGGCGTGAAAGGGGCCCATGGCGACCGAATTCGGGACAGGGTCGCACCCCATGAACGCCCACCCCGGGCCCCAACCCTGGACAGGTCGAGCCCCGGGGCGGGTGCACAACGGCCAGGAGACCGCCTCTCCGAGAACGGATCACCGAAACGCTGGAGGCCAGATATGGCCAAGCCCAACCTGTACGAACTGCCCGTCGCCGACGGCTCGGCGAAGAAGTGGTGCGGCGGCAACCTCGGTGGCGACAACGAGACGTGCGTCGTCACCACCGCCATCCCCGGCACCGACGGCTACGTCGTCACCGACTCCAAGCCCGAAGGCGCCGGACACCGCCTCTGCATGACCACCGACGAACTCGACTCGTTCGCCATCGAGTGGGCCAGCAGCCGCGGCCTGGCGCTCTAGGCTGACCGCCCACCTCACGCACACTGCGGGCCGCCTCTGCGCGCGGGGCGGCCCGTCTCGGAAGGACAGCATGACCACCACTGCACCCGAGCTCCAGGCGCTGACCAGCCAGACGTGGTCTGGTCACTGGCACGGCTTCGGCCCCTGGGTCGGCTCCGTAGAGACGTACGCCAAAGAGGGCAACCGGCGGCCCGCACATACGATCCAGCCCGACCCAGCGTCGGACCACGCCACCCGGTACAGGGAGGCCGCCAGCGAGTTCGCCACCGGCAGCGTGCCCCCGCTGATGACCGGGCACTGGCTGCTGAAGCGCGGGCAGGCAGCCCCAGCCCGCACCTGGACGGACGTCACTGACGCTGTCGAGTGGCTCAAGGGCATCTACACCGCCAACCCCCCGTTCGAGCGCACCGACGGCAAGCAGGCCTACGCAGCCTTGGACGTGAAGATGGCCTACGCGTACGACGTGCTCCCCCGAGGAGTCGACGTCGCCTGGGTCCACCACACCCAGGCCCGCAGTCTGTTCTCCGCCTCGGTCGTGTGCTGCCCGCCTCTCTTCCACCCGGGCATTTCCTGCCCGATGCCGCCTTCCTGATCCGCGAGGAGACACCCTCATGTCGCTTCGTTTACTGCTGCCCCCCGAGGGAGTAGCCGACCTCCTGGCCACCTGGCCCGACGAGCCGCGCGTGTACGAGCGCGGGCGGACCGAGGTGGACGAGGCCATGAGCCTGGACGTCTTCACTGAACTGATCGACACCGGTTGTGTGCCGCCGGACGAAGTCGCCGTCGTCAAGGCCGGCCCGGCCAGCCGGACCGCGTTCCTGACGAACGGGCGAACCGACCCGGCCAAGCTGCGCCGACTGGCGGACCAGGGCTACACCATCCGGCTCGGGAACATGCAGCGCTGGCTCCCCTTCTTCCGTCGACTGTCGCAGAGCATCAAGGAGGAGACCGGCTATTCGAACTATGCGTCCGCCTTCCTCACTCCCGAAGGTGAGCAAGGGCTTCTGCACCACTGGGACCAGCAGATGGGCGTCATCGTGCAAGTGGCCGGCACCAAGACCTGGCAGTTGTGGAAGCCGCCGATCGAGGCCCCGATGCGTGAGTGGGGCGAGTCGTTCCGGGTGTGGCGCGAGGACTTCATCCCGGAGTGGGAGGCGGCCGGGCCGGACCTGACGATCGAGCTGAACACCGGACAGACGCTGTTGCTGCCCCGCGGCTGGGTCCATAACCCGCATGCGCTGCACCATGATGAGCCCAGCCTGCACCTGACCTTCGCCATCAAGGAGCGCACGCCGCTCTGGCTCGCCGAGCAGCTCCTGGCTCGGGCGATCGAGCAGCCGGAATTCCGTCGCGTGGTCCTGCCGGGAGAACTGGAGGAGTCGGTGCTTGCCGATCAGCTGAGCGAGACGACGCGCGCGCTCGTCGCATTCCTCACCGAGCTGGACATGAAGGCGATGGCGGGCCTGGTCCGTAAGGCGGCCGTGACTGATCTGGAGTACACGACCTAACGCTCGGAGCGTCCCCAGACCGGCCCCGCCCGTCCGCTTCCCCCGTGGCGGATGGACGGGGTCACCCGCCGCGCGGCTTCTGGGCGACGAACGACCCGAGGCCGGGTTCCGTGTAGATCAGGCCGTCTTCCCTGAGCTGGCGGTGGACCTTCTGCCCGGTCGCCCCGGCGATCCCGAACTCCTGCTGCAACCCGATGACGGAGGGGATGCGGGTGCGCGGGGGATAGGTGCCGTCGGCGATGCGCTGACGGATCACCTCGTAGACCTGGCGCCAGCGTGGCACGTCGGGGGCGAAGTCGATCACCGGGACACGCTAGGGGTGTCACGGCGCGTCAGGCGAGATACAGCATGCCTAGTACGCCATAGCATGCCCCGTGTAATGTGAAGCCAAGCCAGACCCTGGGGGCATTCAGCCATCTGGGGGGCGTGGCCCTCTTGGTGACGGAGGGAAGAGTCGCCCCATAGACGCCCGTCCCGCCGGAGTCCCGCAAGACTCCGACGGGGCGGGTTCTTTACGTCTGCTCGCCTTCCAGGGCCCGTCGTACCACAGGCTTGCGGACCTGTAGCACGACGGGAGCTCACCGGCCGCCGAGGCGGCTCGCAGTACTGGAGCGCAGCAGTAGCCAGCCTGTGACGCTGCTGTCGGCCCGGTGCCTGTCCGTACCCTCAAGCAGTGCGCTGTACGCGACTCGGCCGGCCTCGCTCGCGGTTGGGCCTGCGCCCTCCCTCGCTGCCGGGATCGCCCTCGCCATGCCCTTCCAGGCGTCGTCCGCGTTGGATGACCTGCGCATCGAACCTCCCTAGCTAAATAGGGTCATTGAACGAAGTACACGCACGCGTGCGAACAACCGCGGTAGGGGTTGACCGTCCACTCGAAGGGCATGCGGGAGGCCCCCGGCACCCGGTTGATGATCGAGCGGGCCCGGATCTCGTGGAAGGTGATCCCATGGAACTCGGGGGTGTCGAAGGTACGGGTGGTCACCGCGTCGGCGCCGAACAGGGCGGCGTCGGCCCGGCTGTGGTCGGACTCCAGGGCGAGGTTCTCCCAGCGCATGAGGCCTCCTCGGTAGCACTGACCATAGAATAGAACACATGTTCCCTTGATCGTGCGACCCCGATTTGGGCGGCCGGGTCACCGGGTGGTTGGCTTGCCCCCACCCCCCGAGCATGCATCTCCTGGAGGAAGTCAATGGCGCAGGTCGAGGCCACTACGGAGCGGGTCGTCGCGGCGGACGCGGAGAAGGTGTTCGACGCCCTCGCCGACTACAACGGCACCCGCCAGAAGCTGCTGCCCGAGCACTTCAGCGAGTACGAGGTGCGCGAGGGCGGCGACGGCGAGGGCACCCTCGTCCACTGGAGGCTCCAGGCCACCAGCAAGCGCGTGCGCGACTGTCTGCTGGAGGTCAGCGAGCCCACCGACGGCGAGCTCGTCGAGAAGGACCGCAACTCCTCCATGGTCACCACCTGGCGGGTGACCCCGGCCGGCGAGGGCAAGTCGCGGGTCGTCGTCACCACCACCTGGCAGGGCGCCGGCGGCGTCGGCGGCTTCTTCGAGAAGACCTTCGCGCCCAAGGGCCTCGGCCGGATCTACGACGCCCTGCTCGGCAAGCTCGCCGCCGAGGTCGAGAAGTAGCCCTCCAGCCCAACGGGCTGAACCCCGGCGGTCGTTGGCCGCCTCACCGATTCGGGTGGATCTCCATACCGCCCACCCGTTTGCCGTAACTCGTCGCGCTTACTGGCAGTTGTCGCTTTACGCGGGAATTGTGCGGTGGCGCGACGAGGGGAGCGGTACGTGGGCGGGATCACTCTGGAGCGGGACGAGACGGTCGCCGCGCCCGTCGAGCCGAAGACGCCCCGGACGGCCGAACTCAGCCCGCGCCGGGTGCGGTTGGTCTTCTTCGGGCTGATGCTCGCGCTGCTGCTGGCCGCGCTGGAGCAGATGATCGTCGCCACCGCGCTCCCGAAGATCGTCGGCGAGCTGCACGGCCTGGACAAGATGTCCTGGGCGATCACCGCCTACCTGCTCACCTCCACCATCGGCCTGCCGATCTACGGCAAACTCGGCGATCTGCTCGGCCGTAAAGGCGTCTTCCAGTTCGCGATCGTCGTCTTCGTCATCGGCTCCGCGCTCGCCGGGCGGGCCGAGACCATGGACCAGCTGATCGTCTACCGCGCCGTGCAGGGCGTGGGCGCGGGCGGGCTCATGATCGGTGTGCAGGCGATCATCGCCGACATCGTGCCGCCCCGGCAGCGCGGCCGCTACATGGGGCTGATCGGCGCCGTG
This sequence comes from Streptomyces sp. P17, assembly GCF_032436805.1. NCBI lineage: Bacteria > Bacillati > Actinomycetota > Actinomycetes > Kitasatosporales > Streptomycetaceae > Streptomyces > Streptomyces sp. P17. The sequence continues at coordinate 30,880 of NZ_JAVRBF010000006.1, forward strand.
TTCGGACTCGCCTCCGTCGCGGGGCCCCTGCTCGGCGGCTACTTCACCGACCACCTCTCCTGGCGCTGGTGCTTCTACATCAACGTCCCCCTCGGCATCGTCACCCTCGCCGTCGTCGCCGTCGTACTGAAGCTGCCGAAGCCCGAGACCAAGCCCCGGTTCGACATTCTCGGCGCGCTGCTGCTCGCCGCCGCCTCCACTTGCCTGGTGCTGCTGACCAGTTGGGGTGGCACCGAGTACGCCTGGGACTCGCGCGTCATCCTCGGACTCGGCGCTGGTGCGGCGGCGGCCACCGTGCTGTTTCTCGTCGCCGAGCACTTCGCCCCCGAACCCCTCATCCCGCTACGGCTGTTCAGGGACTCCGTCTTCAACATCACCGGCCTGGTGGGCCTGGTGATCGGCGTCGCCCTGTTCGGCGCCGCCAGCTATCTGCCGACCTTCCTGCAGATGGTCGACGGGGCGTCCGCCACCGAGTCCGGGCTGCTGATGCTGCCCATGATGGGCGGCATCGTCGGCGCCTCCATCATCTCCGGACAACTCATCAGCCACACCGGGCGCTACAAGATCTACCCCGTCCTCGGCGGCGCGCTCTCCGTCGTCGGCATGTGGCTGCTGTCCCGGCTCGACGCCGACACGCCCCGGCTGCACTACAGCATCTGGATGGCCGTCCTCGGCGCCGGGATCGGCATGGTGATGCCGGTCCTGATCCTCGCCGTGCAGAACTCCGTGCGCCCCGCCGACCTCGGCACCGCCACCAGCGCCAACAACTACTTCCGGCAGATCGGCGGCAGCGTCGGCGCCGCGATCTTCGGCACCCTCTTCGCCGCCCGGCTCACCGACGCGCTCACCGACCGGCTGCCCGCGCGCGCCGGCGCCGAGCTGCCCGACGCCGAGTCCATCACCCCGCAGGTCGTCCACGCGCTGCCCCCGGCCCTGCGCGACGACTACATCCAGGCCTACGCCGACGCCATGCCGAGGATCTTCCTCTACCTCGTGCCGGTGCTCGCCGTCGGCCTGCTCATCGCCTTCTTCCTCAAGGAGAAACCGCTGGTGTCCCACCCCACCGCCGAAACCGAAACCGCACCCGTGAACGCCCCCGTCCCGCACGCCCTCCCCCACCCTTCGGGCGGGGGGACCCCCATCTCGCTTCGCTCGCCCTACGCCGCCGGAATCCCCGTCTGCGGCACGGTGCAGCACCCCGACGGAACCGTCGTCCCGCGCGCGGCACTCACCCTCATCGACGCCGTCGGACAGCAGATCGGCCGGGGCGGCAGCGGCGAGGACGGACGGTACGCGCTGTCCACGCCGGGATCGGGGTCGTACGTCCTCATCGCCGCCGCGGGCGGACACCAGCCGCAGGCCGTCTCCGTGACCGTCGGTGAACGCCCGGTCGAACTGGACGTGGTGCTCGGCGGCGCCGGGCGCCTCGCGGGCACCGTGGTGACCGCCGACGGCACCTCCGTACGGGACGCGACCGTCACTCTCACCAACGTCCACGGCGAGGTCGTCGCCAGCACCCGCAGCGGACGCGAGGGCGGCTATGTCATCACCGAGCTGGTCGCGGGCGAGTACACCCTCGCCGCCGGCGCCCCCGCATTCCGTCCGGCCGCGCTGCCCGTCACCGTGCAGGCCGCCCGGGAGACCCGGCAGGACATCGAGCTCGCCGGGGGCGCCGTGCTGCGCGGGACGGTCCGGGCCAACGGCGGACGCCCCGTCGAGGACGCGCGCGTGACGCTGTTGGACGCGGCGGGCAACGTCGTCGACACGCTCACCACCGGCCCGGACGGGACGTTCCGGTTCGTCGATCTGTCCTCCGGCGAGTACACCGTGATCGCCGCGGGCTACCCGCCGGTCGCCACGGTGCTCCAGGTCGCCGGCGGCGGCCGCACGGAACGCGACCTTCAGCTGGGGCACGAGGACTGAGAGCCTGAGAAGCGCGGGTGTGCGCGCCGGGGCGTGGGCAGTTGCCAATTCCCGCATTGCCGCACATCACCACCGGCTCTCGCCGTACCGTGGAGTCGGCGGCACAGATCTTGCCAAGCCGTGGGGAGAGAGGCCTTGGCCATGGACCGTGGCATCGAGAGGGACGTACCTCCCAGCCGCGGAGCTGGGATCGGCGCGACGGAGGGCGTCGCGAGCGGCCGTGTCCCGCTGGCCGTCGTCGTGGTCGACCGCGAGGGCCTGGTGTCCCACTGGAGCACCGGTGCCGGGCGGCTGTTCGGCGCCGCCAAGGACGAGGCGATCGGACGGCCCGCCGCCGACCTGCTGCCCGTCTCCGGGGCGCTGCCCGAGGAGGCGGACACCACCCCGTACGGGGCGTACGCGGCCTACGACGGTCTCGGCCCCGACCTGGAGTCCTCCCTCGACGGACGGCTCAGCTTCCCCGCCGCGGGCCGCGCCCGGCTCACCGTGCCGGGCCACGACCGCTCCGACGTCCTGTGGTGGGCGTACCCCCTGGTCGGCCCGTGTCGCGAGCGGTTACTGGTGCTCGCGGCCGACGCGGACGGGCTCCAGCAGCGGGAGCCCGACGGCCTGGGCTTCGAGCGGATCGCGCCCGGGTTCGCCCTGCACACCGACTTCCCCGGTGCCGAGGAGCTGGCCCGCCGGCTGCCCGAGATCCTGCCCAGCATGAGCGTGGGCGAGAGCTCCCGCATCGTCGCGCAGATCCTCGAACTGGGCTATCCGGTCCTGGAGTTCAGCCAGAACGAACGGGTGCCCGTCACGCCCGACTGGGGTGTGCCGAGGCGCGCCGAACGCAGGGCCCGCCGGGAGAAGGCCGCCCGCGCCGCGGTGCTCGGGCTGCCCGTGCCCGAGGAGGACGCCGAGGAGAGCGTGGACCTCGAATACGCCGCCGTCCGCGAACGCCTGGAGTTCCTCAACGAGGTCAGCGGCCGCATCGGCACATCCCTCGATCTGTCGCGGACGATCATCGAGGTCAGCAAGGCCGTCGTGCCCCGCTTCACCGATGTCGCCGGCACCTACCTGCGCGAACAGGTCGTCGCGGGCGAGGGATTCCCGGACGGCGTGCCGGACACCACCACCATGTGGCACCGGGTCGCCGTCGAGCACACCGACGAACCCGGCCGCTGGGACGACGTCGTGCCGGTCGGCGAGGCCATGCCGTTCCCGGCGCACACCCCGTTCTTCCAGTGCATGACCAGCGGCGAGCCCGTGCTGGTGCCGCGGATCAGCGAGGAGATGGGCCACGCCATCGCCTCCCAGTTCGAAAAGCGCGACATCCGGCCGCTCATCACCGGCCGCTCCATGCTCGTCGTACCCCTCAAGGCCCGCAATGTGGTCCTCGGCTTCATGATCCTGCTGCGCCACCCCGAGCGGCCCGTCTTCAACGACATGGACCGGGTCACCGGCGCCGAACTCGCCGCCCGGGCGGGCCTCGTGCTCGACAACGCGCGCATGTACACCTTCCAGGAGAGCGTCGCCGAGACCCTCCAGGACAGCATGCTGCCGCACATCCCGCCGCGCATGGCGGGCTGTGACATCGCCACCCGCTATCTGCCGGGCACCCTGCTCGGCCGGGTCGGCGGCGACTGGTTCGACTCGGTGAAACTGCCCGGCGCCCGCACCGCCCTCGTCGTCGGCGACGTCATGGGCCACGGCCTCAACTCCGCCGCGATGATGGGCCAGTTGCGTACGGCCGTCCAGACCATGGCCGCCCTCGACCTGCTGCCCGCCCAGCTCCTGCGCAACCTCGACGACCTCGCCCAGCGCCTCGGCGACACCTACCTCGCGACCTGTCTCTACGCCGTCTACGACCCGATCGCGAGCGAGCTGCACCTCGCCAACGCGGGCCATATCCCGCCGGTGCTGGTGCGCGCCGAGGACGGGCGCAGCGAACTGCTCGATCTGCCGACGGGGGCGCCCATAGGGGTCGGCGGTGTGCCCTTCGAGGCGGTACGCGTGCGCGTGGAGCCGGGCGACCGGCTGGTGATGTGCACCGACGGACTGGTCGAGGTGCGCGGCGAGGACATCGGCGTAGGACTGGCGACGCTGTGCGAGTCGGCCGCACATCCGGCCGCGTCCATGGACGACGCCTGCGACACGATCATCCGGGCCCTCAACACCCGGGGCGGCCGCAAGGACGACGTCGCCCTGCTGATGGCCCGGCTCAACGGCATCGGGCCGGAGGACGTCGCCGAGTGGCGGCTCACCCTCGACCCGGCCGAGGCCGGCCGGGCCCGCGCGGTGGTCCGGGAGCAGCTGCACGACTGGGGTCTGGCCCGGCTCGTCGACCTCGCCGAGCTGCTGGTCAGCGAGCTGGTCACCAACGCGCTGCGGCACTCGCACGGCCGTTCCGTCGAGCTGCGGCTGGTCCGGGGCGACACCCTGCTGTGCGAGGTGGACGACGACGACCACGAGCTGCCGATCTTGCTGAACGCCGGTCCCGCCGATGAGCTCGGCCGGGGGCTGCGGCTGGTGAGCACCCTTGCGCGCGAGTGGGGCACCAGCCGTACGAGTGCCGGAAAGACCGTCTGGTTCGAACTGACGCTCCCGCGACGTTGACCGGCCCCCGTGTCCCCAGGGGCGCACGAGCCGCCCGGGGGCGTACACGGATCGAATGCGGCGTGAAGGAATGCGCCACGTGCTTGTAGCGCCGCCCGGGGCGCGATAGACCGTACTCGCCCGTCACTTCGTGGCGGGATGTCCGTCGCATCCTGGGGAGTTGGGCATGAGCGTGACGAGTCGGTACCGGGAGGCCTGGGAGGGCTTCTGGCGGGAGGCGCCCGAGGAACAGGGGGCGGTGTTCTGGGACGCGGAGCCGGCGCTGACCGGCGGCCCCCATCTGGCCCTGTTCGAGCCGCACTTGACGGCACCGACGCTGCCGCTGGTGGACCTCGGCTGCGGCAACGGCACCCAGACCCGTTTCCTCGCCGACCGCTTCCCGCATGTCGTCGGCGTCGATCTGTCCGCCGCGGCGATCGACCACGCCCGCCAGGCCGACCCCGCGGGCCTGGCCACCTACCGGGTCCTGGACGCGGGGGAGAAGGACGAGACGCAGACGCTGCACGCGGAGCTCGGTGACGCCAACGTCTATATGCGGGGCGTCCTGCACCAGGCGGAGCCCGGCGACCGGCAGGCGCTGGTGGACGGCGTCGCCACCCTCGTCGGCACCTGTGGCCGGGCCTTCCTGGTCGAACTGGCCGAGGCCGCCAAGCCCGTCCTGATGGGCCTCGCCCAGAGCCCCTCGGGCCCGCCGCCGAAGCTCGCCCCCGTCTTCCGGCACGGCATCGCGCCCGGCGAGGTCGCCGACGACGCGGTCCTGGAGTATCTGCGCTCGGCCGGGCTCTCCGTGGTGGCTTCGGGTGAACTGCCCCTCACCACCACGGAGTACGACTCCGACGGCACCCGTATCGAGCTGCCGTCGAGGTGGGTCGTCGTGGGCCGCGCCTAGGAGACCACTGAGAATCTTGAAAACCCGCCCGACTTGCACCGGATTGCCCCGATCGACTTTTGCGGGCGAACCTGGGCGATCGGGGCGGCCCAAGCAAGATCTTCAAAACACCCCCTAGCTCAAGGTACGGCCGCGGCGGTACGCCACCCAGCCCGTGGCCGTCAGTGCCGCCGCGAGCGCGGCCACGGTGCCGAGGGTGACGCCGGTCGAGGCCAGACTGCCGGCACAAGAGCTTACGGCGCTTCCTGGCCGGGCCCGCTCGCGGCGCGTAACGTGACGGGGCATGAAGATCCTCATCAGCGCCGACATGGAGGGCGCCACGGGGGTGACCTGGCCGGCCGACGTGCTGCCGGGCACCCCGCAGTGGGAGCGCTGCCGCTCGATGTTCACCTCGGACGTCAACGCCGCCGTCCAGGGTTTCTTCGACGGCGGCGCCGACGAGGTCCTGATCAACGAGGCGCACTGGACCATGCGCAACCTCCTGCTCGAAAAGCTCGACGAGCGGGCCGAGATGCTCACCGGGCGGCACAAGTCCCTGTCCATGGTGGAAGGTGTGCAGCACGGCGACGTCGACGGCATCGCCTTCATCGGCTACCACGCGGGCGCCGGCATGGAGGGCGTCCTCGCCCACACCTACCTCGCCAACTCCATCACCGGGGTGTGGCTGAACGACGTACGGGCCAGCGAGGGCCTGCTCAACGCCCATGTCGTCGCCGAGTACGGGGTGCCGGTCGTACTGGTCACCGGGGACGACGTGGCCTGCGAGGATGCGCTCGGCTACGCGCCCGAGGCCCCGAAGGTCGCCGTCAAGGACCATGTCTCGCGGTACGCCGCGGTCTGCCGTACCCCGAACCGGACCTTCGCCGACATCCGGGCCGCCGCCAAGGAGGCAGCCGCTCTGGCGGTCCGTCATGAAGTCGTCCAGGGCGGGCCGTTCACCGTCGCCGTGGAGTTCGACGCCGAGCATCTGTCGATGGCCGCGACCGTCGTGCCCGGTGTGGAGCGGATCGGGGAGCGGAAGGTGGGGTACACCAGCGGGACCATGTACGAGGGGATCCGGACCTTCAAGGCGGTCACCACGATCGTCTCGGCGGCGGTGGAGGAGCAGTATGGCTGACCGGCAGGCACTGGACGAGGTCGTGACGTTCACGTCCGAGCTCATCCGGATCGACACCACCAACCGGGGCGGGGGCGACTGCCAGGAGCGGCCCGCCGCCGAGTACGCCGCCGCCCGGCTCGCGGAGGCGGGGCTCACGCCCACCCTGCTGGAGCGCACCCAGGGCCGCACCAACGTCGTCGCCCGCATCGAGGGCAGCGACCCCTCCGCGGACGCGCTGCTGCTGCACGGTCATCTGGACGTGGTGCCCGCCGAGGCACGGGACTGGAGCGTGCACCCCTTTTCCGGGGAGATCCGCGACGGGGTCGTCTGGGGGCGCGGGGCCGTCGACATGAAGAACATGGACGCGATGATCCTCGCCGTCGCCCGCTTCTGGGCCCGCCAAGGAGTGAAGCCCCGGCGGGACATCGTGATCGCGTTCACCGCGGACGAGGAGGCGAGCGCCGAGGACGGTTCCGGGTTTCTCGCCGACCGGCATCCCGAGTTGTTCGAGGGCTGCACCGAGGGCGTCAGCGAGTCCGGGGCGTTCACCTTCCACGACGGCTCCGGCCGAGAGCTGTACCCGATCGCGGCCGGTGAGCGGGGCACCGGCTGGCTGAAGCTCACCGCGCGCGGGCGGGCCGGACATGGCTCCAAGGTCAACCGGGACAACGCCGTGACCCGCCTGGCCGCCGCCATCGCCCGGATCGGCGACCACGAATGGCCACTGAGACTGACCCCGACCGTGCGCGCCGCCCTCACCGAACTCGCCGCCGTGTACCGCGTCGCCCCCGACCTGGACGACGTGGACGGGCTGCTGAAGAAGCTCGGCCCGGCCGCCTCCCTGGTCGAGGCCACCGTCCGCAACAGTGCCAACCCGACCATGCTGGAAGCCGGTTACAAGGTGAACGTCATCCCGGGGGAGGCCATCGCCCATGTCGACGGCCGGTATCTGCCCGGCCACGAGGAGGAGTTCCGCACAACCCTTGACCTGCTCACCGGACCTGACGTGGAGTGGGAGTTCCACCACCGGGAGGTGGCCCTCCAGGCGCCGGTGGACTCGCCGACGTTCGCGAAGATGCGGGCCGCCGTCGAGGAGTTCGCGCCGCAGGGGCATGTCGTGCCGTACTGCATGTCCGGCGGCACCGACGCCAAGCAGTTCTCGCGCCTCGGCATCACGGGGTACGGGTTCGCGCCGCTGAAGCTGCCGGAGGGCTTCGACTACCAGGCCCTCTTCCACGGCGTCGACGAACGCGTCCCGGTCGAGGCGCTGCACTTCGGCGTCCGGGTCCTGGACCACTTCCTGCGGACGGCCTAGGCGAGTTGGGGGAGAACGTGCAGACGCTGCCGTACGGTTCCTGGCCCTCGCCCATCGACGCGGCCCTCGCGGCCGCGCACGACGGGCACCCCGAGTACGTGGGCTTCGTCGGCGCCGAGACCTGGTGGACCGAACCGCGCCCCACCGAGGGCGGCCGCCGAACCCTCGTGCGCCGCCGCGCCGACGGCACCCAGGAGTCGGTGCTGCCGCCGCCGTGGAACGTGCGCAGCCGGGTCATCGAGTACGGCGGTCAGCCCTGGGCCGGGGCCGAGGTGGAGGGCGAACCGCTCGTGGTGTTCGTCGACTTCGCCGACCAGCGGCTGTACCGGTACCGGCCCGGCGACGAGCCACGTCCGCTCACCCCGCTCTCCCCGGTGGGCGGCGGACTGCGCTGGGCCGACCCCCAGTTGCTTCTCGAGCGCGGTGAAGTGTGGTGCGTGCTGGAGGAGTTCACCGGCGACGGGCCGACCGATGTGCGGCGCGTCCTGGCCGCCGTACCGCTGGACGGGTCGGCCGCGCAGGACCGGGACGCCGTGCGCGAACTCAGCGACGACGCCCACCGGTTCGTCACTGGGCCGCGGCTCTCGCCCGACGGACGGCGTGCGGCCTGGCTCGCCTGGGACCATCCGCGGATGCCGTGGGACGGGACCGAGCTGATCGTCGCCGACGTCGGAGCCGGACTCTCGGGCACGCGGACCGTCGCGGGAGGGCCCGAGGAGTCCGTCGCCCAGGCCGACTGGGCACCCGACGGATCCCTGCTGTACGCCAGTGACCGCACCGGCTGGTGGAACCTCTACCGCGACGGCACACCCCTGTGCCCGCGCGAGGAGGAGTTCGGCGGGCCGCTGTGGAAGCTCGGCCACCGCTGGTTCGCCCCGCTGGACAGCGGACTGATCGCCGTCGTGCACGGCCGGGGCGCCACCGCGCTCGGGATACTGGACCCCGAGACCGGCGAGGTCGTCGACGCGGCCGGGCCCTGGACCGAGTTCACGCCCACCCTCGCGGTGCACGGCGAGCGGGTGGTCGGCGTCGGCGCCAGTCCGCGCAGCGCCCACGAGGTGGTCGAGCTGGACACCCTCCCCCACGCTCGAACAACCTCGCGCGGGGGCGCCCCCATCGGCCGGGCCCGGGTGATCGGCGCCGCTCACGACGACCCCGTGGACCCCTCCTACTACCCCGAGCCGCAGATCCGCACCTTCGCCGGACCGGCCGGACGCGAGATCCACGCGCACGTCTACCCGCCCCACAACCCCGGCTGCGTCGCCCCCGACGGCCGGCCCGCGCCGTACGTCGTCTGGGCGCACGGCGGGCCGACCGGGCGGGCGCCCCTCGTACTGGACCTGGAGATCGCCTACTTCACCTCGCGCGGCATCGGCGTCGCCGAGGTCAACTACGGCGGCTCCACCGGCTACGGCCGGGAGTACCGCGACCGGCTGCGCGAGCAGTGGGGCCTGGTCGACGTCGAGGACTGCGCGGCCGTCGCGCTGGCCCTCGCCGAGGAGGGCACGGCCGACCGCGACCGGCTCGCGGTGCGCGGCGGCAGCGCGGGCGGCTGGACCACGGCGGTCTCGCTCGCCACCACCGACGTCTACGCCTGCGGCACGATCATCTATCCCGTCCTCGACCTCGCCGCCTGGGCGGACGGCGAGACCCACGACTTCGAGTCGCGGTACCTGGAGAGTCTGGTCGGGCCGCGCGAGGAGGTGCCCGGGCGGTACGCGGAGCGGTCGCCGACCGAGAACGCCGAGCGGATCACCGTGCCGTTCCTGCTGCTCCAGGGGTTGGACGACGTGATCTGCCCGCCCGCGCAGTGCGAACGGTTCCTGGCCCGGATGGCGGGGCGTCGGGTGCGCCACGCGTACATCGCCTTCGAGGGGGAGGGACACGGCTTCCGGCGGGCGGAGACCATGGTGCGGGTGCTGGAGTCCGAGCTGTCCCTCTACGCTCAGGTGTTCGGGCTGAACCCGCCCGGTATCCCGACCCTGGAGCTCGCCAAGTGAAACCCCTGCTGCGTCCGTCCCGGCTCGCCCCCGGCGCCCGTGTCGCCGTCGTCGCGACCAGCGGGCCGGTGCCCGAGGAGCGGCTCCAGGCCGGGCTCGACGTGCTGCGCGGCTGGGACCTCGACCCGGTGGTGGCACCCCATGTGCTCGACCGGCACTCCGAGTTCGGCTACCTCGCCGGAACGGACGCCGACCGGGCCGCCGACCTCCAGAACGCCTGGTGCGACCCGTCCGTCGACGCCGTGCTCTGTGCCCGCGGCGGCTACGGCGTGCAGCGCATGATCGACCTGCTCGACTGGGACGCGATGCGCGCGGCCGGCCCGAAGGTGTTCGTGGGGTTCAGCGATCTCACCGTGCTCCACGAGGCGTTCGCGCGCCGGCTCGGACTCGCCACGCTGTACGGGCCGATGGCGGCGGGAATCGACTTCATCAAGAGCGCACGGGCCCAGGAACACCTGAAGGCCACGCTGTTCGCCCCGGAGACGGTCCGTGAGATCGCCTCCGGCGGGCGGGCCCTGGTGCCGGGACGGGCGCGGGGCGTCACCCTGGGCGGCTGTCTGTGCCTGCTCGCCTCGGAGGTGGGCACGCAGGACGCCCGGCCGTCCGCGCGGGGCGGGCTGCTGTGCCTGGAGGACGTGGGGGAGGAGACGTACCGCATCGACCGGTATCTCACCCAACTCCTGCGCGCGGACTGGTTCGACGGGGTGCGCGGGCTGCTGCTCGGCTCGTGGCAGGAGTGCGAACCCTACGACCGGCTGCGGCTCCTGCTCGTCGACCGGCTCGGCGGGCTCGGTGTCCCGGTGGTGGAGGAGTTCGGATTCGGGCACTGCGCCGACGCGTTGACGATCCCTTTCGGGGCCATGGCGGAACTTGACGCGGACGCAGGCACATTGACGCTGGCGGAGCCGGCGCTGTGCTGAACTCCGGTCAAGAAACACCCGTCGCGGTGATTGACCTCCTCTGACACGTGTCACACCATGACTTCCGGCCGGTACTTACCGGTCGGTAAGTCGGGTTGTCCTCAGTGTGGAGGTCTCGTGTCCCGTCGTGTGCTCGGATCCTGCGTCCCCCTCGCTCTCCTGCTCGGCGCCACGCTCACCCACCCCGCCACCGCGACCACGCAATACACCGTCACCGCGCTGAAGTTCACCGTTCAGACCGGCGGCCGCAGCTGCACCATTGACGCCGACCTGTACCGCCCCTCCGGTGCGGGGCGCGCGCCCGCCGTACTCGCCACCAACGGCTTCGGCGGCAGCAAGAACGACGGCTCCACCGACGCCATCGGCAAGGCATTCGCCGAGCGCGGCTATGTCTCACTCGTCTACTCAGGCCTCGGCTTCGGCCGTTCCGGCTGTCTGATCTCGCTGGACGACCCGGCGATCGACGGCACGGCGGCCTCGCAGCTCATCGACTTCCTCGGCGGCAAACGCTCCGCCGACGACGGGACCACCGCCGACTTCGTCACCCTCGACTCGGCGGGCGACCCACGCGTCGGCATGATCGGCGGCTCCTACGGCGGCGCCATCCAGCTGGCGACGGCGGCCATCGACCGGCGGGTGGACGCGCTGGTGCCGATGATCACCTGGAACGACCTGGCGTACTCCCTCGACCCCAACAACGCCGTCGGCGCCCGCCAGGTGCCGGGTGCCTTCAAGTGGCAGTGGACCAACGGCTTCTACCTCATCGGGGAGGGCCAGCCGCTGCTCCAGCCCAGCCTCGACCCGTCCCGGATCAACTCCCTGACCTGTCTGCACTTCGTCTCCCAGGCCTGCGACACCATCCGCACCCTCAACTCCGGCCGCTACCCGGCGGACCGCACGGCCGAGCTGCTCTCCTACGCCCGCAGCGTCTCGCCGGTCTCCTATCTGAGCCGCGTCAAGGCACCGACCCTCCTCGTCCAGGGCCAGACCGACAGCCTCTTCAACCTCAACGAGGCGACGGCGACGTACAAGGCGCTCCAGGCCCAGGGCACGCAGGTCAAGATGGTCTGGCAGAACTGGGGGCACAGCGGCGGCATGGCCGCGGGTGAACTCAACCTCAGCCAGGGCAACTTGGAGACCAGCTACGTCGGCCGGCGCGTCCTCACCTGGTTCGACCGCTACCTGGGCAAGAAGAACGTCGACACCGGACCCGCCTTCGCCTACTACCGCGACTGGATCACCGACCCCAACGGCACCTACGCCACCGCCGACCGCCTTCCCTCTCTCAGCCGGAATCTCTACCTCTCCGGTGACGGCAAGCTCGTCGACAACCGGGCCAAGGTGGCGCGGGGCAGCCGTACGTACACCAACTGGCTGGTTCCCACGAGCCATTCGGAGAGCTCGCTGGCCGGCATGATCGGGCTGCCCGACCCGGCGCCCTACGACACCGAGGGCACCTACCTCGGCTGGACCAGTGAGCCGCTCGCCCGGACCACCGACGTCGTCGGCGCGCCCCGCGCCACGCTGAAGGTGGTCTCCCCGAAGGCCGAGCGGACACAAGGGTCCGGCGACGCCGCCGACAAGCTCGTCCTGTTCACCAAGCTCTACGACGTCGCGCCCGACGGCAGCAAGACGCTGGTGCACCGGCTGGTCGCCCCGGTGCGGGTGCCCGATGTGACGAAGAGCTTCACCGTGACCCTGCCCGGGATCGTGCACCGGTTCGAGAAGGGACACCGGCTGCGGTTCGTGGTCGCGGCGAGTGACGACGCCTACTTCGGCAACCGCGGGATCAAGCCGGTCACCGTGGTCAGCGCCCCCGAGGACACCGGGGTGCTGCGGCTGCCGGTGGCGGGCGGCTGAGTCACCCGGAGACCCGGCCTCACCGTGCGTGACGGGGTCTTCGGGCGCACCCTGGTGGTATGAGTTCGAAGACCTCCGAGAGCGCCGGCAAGACGCGGCGAAAGGGCGATGAGCGGAATCCGGCATTCACGGCAGGGCGCATAGCCGTGCTGGTGCTGGCTGTCCTTGGCCTCATCTTCATCTTCGAGAACACTCAGGAGACCGAGATCCGCCTGCTGATCCCCCTGGTCACGATGCCCCTGTGGGCGGCGCTCCTGGGCACCGCCCTCATCGGCGCGCTGTGCGGGGCGTACTTCATGGGCAGGCGGCGCCGCCGGTAGACCGCCGTAGGCTGGCGGGATGCCGCACCTCGCATCCCGCTATCTCGCCGAAGGCCCGCGCGTGGGCATACGCCACTTCAGCCACGACGACGCCGCAGAGTTCACCTCCCGGGCCCGGGAGAGCAAGGAGCTGCACCAGCCCTGGCTCTTCCCGCCGGACACCGCCTCCGCCTACGCCGCCTACGCCGGGCGGCTGATCGAGGACCCGTCCAAGGCGGGTTTCCTGGTGTGCGAGAAGGACGACGGCGGCTCGATCGCGGGGTTCATCAACATCAACAACATCGTCCGGGGCGCCTTCCAGTGCGGCGCGCTCGGCTACGGCGCCTTCGCGCACGCCGCCGGGCGGGGGCTGATGCGGGAGGCGCTGGGCCTCGTGGTGGATCACGCCTTCGGCCCGCTCGGGCTGCACCGGCTGGAGATCAACGTGCAGCCCGCCAACACCGCCTCGATCGCCCTGGCCGGTTCCTGCGGCTTCCGCCTGGAGGGGTTCTCCCCGGGCATGCTGCACATCGACGGGGCCTGGCGCGACCACGAACGCTGGGCGCTCACCGCCGAGATGCGAGCCCGCGCACGGCGTCAGGACTGACGGTCCACGTACTCGTACACCGCGCCGTCCGGATGCATCGCGATCAGGTTGCGGCCCGCCGGGGTCGGCACCGGGCCCGCGATCACCCGGGCACCCAGCTCGACGAGCGTGTCCCGGGCCTCCTCGACGTCCTTCACGGCGATGGTCGCGGCGACCTTGCGCAGCACCTCCAGCTCCGCCTCCGGGCCGCTCATCAGCAGGAAGCAGCCGACCGCGGCCACCTGTACCCCGCCGCGCTCGAAGCGGAGGGCCCGGCCGCCGGCCAGGCGCTCGTAGAAGGGGACCGCGGTCTCCAGGTCGTCGACGCAGACGCGCAACGTGGCTCCCAGAATCTCCATGGGGACGAGCCTAGTTGGGGCGCGGCGGGCGCGGAGATCGTTTTGCCCGATCTCCACAGGGCCCGCGTTACGCGCACGCCGCCAGGGGTACCCGGCGGCCATGGAGCGCTTGGATCACCTAGAGCATCTGGACAAGCATCTGGTCGACGAGCTGGCGCAGGTGGCGCGCGAGACGATCCGCGACGAACTGCGCGAGCAGACCCGAAGGCAGCGCCGTACGGCGATGCTGTACGCCGCCTCCGGCACCGTCGCCCTGTACGCGGGCGCGGCCCTCGCGCTCGCCCTCGGCCTGGCCCTGGCCGTCGCCCTGCCCGACTGGGCGGCGGCGCTGATCACCGCAGCGATCCTCGGCGTGGTGGCGTATGTGCTGCGCGGCGCGGCCCGGCCCAAGCACGCCGTCCCGGCGCCGGAACACGTGGTCGGCGGCACCCCGCCGGTCGCCCCGCCGAGCGGGCTCGGCATGCCGTATCCGCCGATGCCGTCCGGCGCGCCCGCAGCGTCCGGCGCGCCCGGTGCCCCCGCGGGGCCCGAGACCCCGCCGCCGCACCCCGACGACATCGACCCCGAGCGGCCGCACCACCGGGCGTGACGCACGGTGGCCAGGCCGTGGGAGGTCACCCTGCCGGGGCGGCGCAGGACCGTCGTGGTCACCGGCGCCAGCGGCGGCGTCGGCCGGGCCACGGCGGTGGCCTTCGCCGCGTGCGGCGACCGGGTCGCCCTGCTGGCCCGGGGACGCGAGGGCCTTGCCGCGGCGGCGGACGAGGTGCAGCGGGCGGGCGGTGAGGCGCTCGTCGTCGGCGTCGACATGGCCGACGCCAAGGCCGTCGACGACGCGGCACAGCGGGTCGTCGACGCGTTCGGGCGGATCGACGTCTGGGTCAACAACGCCTTCGCCGGCATCTACGCTCCGTTCACCGAGATCACCCCGGACGAGTTCCGGCGCGTGACGGAAGTGACGTATCTGGGCTATGTGTTCGGCACCCGGGCCGCGCTGCGCCATATGCTGCCGCGCGACCGGGGCACGATCGTGCAGGTCGGGTCCGCGCTGGCCTATCGGGGGATTCCGCTGCAGTCCGCGTACTGCGGCGCCAAGCACGCGATCCAGGGGTTCAACGAGTCGCTGCGGTGCGAGCTGCTCAGCGCGGGGAGCCGGGTCCGTACGACGATGGTGCAGCTGCCCGCGGTCAACACCCCGCAGTTCGACTGGGTGTTGAACCGGCTGCCGGGCCGCGCCCGGCCGGTCGCGCCCGTGTACCAGCCGGAGGTGGCGGCGCGGGCGATCGTGCACGCGGCGGGGCACGGGCGGCGCAGGGAGTACTGGGTGGGCGGTTCCACGGCGGCGACCCTGATCGCCAACGCGGTCGCACCCGGGTTCCTGGACCGCTACCTGGCGCGTACCGCCTTCGAGGCACAGCAGGACGAGGGGGAGCAGACCGGACCCGGCAACCTCTGGACCCCGGCGGACGGGCCGCACGGCCGTGACTTCGGTGCGCACGGGCGGTTCGACGAGGAGTCGCACGCGGGCAGTTCACAGGAGTGGGTCTCCCGCAACCGGGGGCGGATGGGCCGCGCGCTCACGATCGGCGCGGGGGTGCTGGCCGTACGACAGCTGACCCGCCTCGCTCGCCGCTAGGGGGTGTTTTGAGAGTCCTGTGCGGTGCCCGCGGTGTTCGGTGCGTGCCCTTGGCGTGCCGGACGAAGGCCCTCGTACTGGACGTACTTGGGTCTTTGGCCGGTGCGGCGAGGGTGCGTGCCGGGCGCCGTGGGTGCTGTGCGGGACTTTCAAAACACCCCCTAGTGCCGCGACCGGCGCACGCATCAGGCCACCCGGAACTCCTCCACTTCCTCCGTCCTCAGCGTCAGACCGTGTCCCACGCCGCTCAGGGGTCGTACCGTGCCGCCCGTCGGGTCCAGGGCGCCGTCGAAGAACATGTCCTCCAGACGGACGTGGTCGTGGAACCACTCGATGTGGCGGAGGTTGGGGATCGAGGCGGCGGCGGCCGCGTGCGCGTGGGGCGCGCAGTGCGCCGAGACCTCCAGGCCGTGGGCCTGGGCCAGGGCCGCCGCGCGCAGGAACTCGGTCAGCCCGCCGCAGCGGGTCGCGTCGATCTGCAGGCAGTCGACCGCTCCGGCCCCGATCATGCGGGCGAAGTAGGGGAGGTCGTAGCCGTATTCGCCCGCCGTGACGTCGCACACCAGCGCGTCACGGACCAGGCGCAGGCCCGTCAGATCGTCGGAGGACACCGGCTCCTCGAACCAGACCACTCCGAGCTCGGCGAGGGCGTGACCCACCCGGACCGCCTGTTTACGGGTGTAGCCGCCATTGGCGTCGACGTACAATTCCGCCTCGGGGCCGATCACTTGGCGTGCCGCCTCGACCCGCGACATATCGCGCAGCACCGCGCGGCCGCGGTCCTCGCCGATCTTCATCTTCACGCGCGGGATGTGCTGTCCGTGCACCCAGCCGTTCAACTGCGCGGCCAGATGGGTGGCGTGGTACGTCGTGAAGCCTCCGCTGCCGTACACGGGGACGCGTTCGCGGCAGGTGCCCAGCAGCCTGGCCAGGGGGAGTTCCAGCAGGCGCGCCTTCAGGTCCCACAGGGCGATGTCGAGCGCGGAGATCGCGCAGGCGCTGACTCCGGGGCGGCCCGCGTTGCGGATCGCCCGGCACATCGCCTCGTGCGCGCCGGGGATGTCCAGGGCGCTGCGGCCCTCGACCAGGGGCGCGAGCTGGTCGCGCAGGAAGTCGCCGACCGCGGCCGGACCGTACGTCCAGCCGGTGCCGGTCGCGTCGCCCGCCGTCACCTCGGCGATCACTGTCGTCGTGGCGTCCCAGGTCAGCGTCCCGTCCGCTTCCGGCGCGTCGGTCGGCACCGTGTAGACCGAGACGACAGGCCGTTGGATTTTCATCGCTCACACCTGCTGGAGCTGCGGCAGCACCTTCGAGCGGTAGAAATCGAAGAAGCCGCGCTGGTCGGGGCCGATCTGGTTGACGTAGACCCGGTCGAAGCCCGCGTCGGCGAAGGCGGCCAGCGCCGCCACATGCTCCTCGACGTCGTCCCCGCACACCGAGCCCTCGCGCACCGTCTCCTCGGTGACCAGCGGCTCCAACTGCTCGAAGTGCTTCGGCGAGGGCAGGATCTGGCCCATCTCGCCGGGCAGGAACTGGTTGGACCACAGCCGGTGAACCGTCCGTACCGCCTCGTCGCGGTCCGTGCCCCAGCAGACCTTCGTCCCGCCGCTGACGGGCTTCGCGCCCCCGCCGCCCTTGCGGAACTGGGCCACCATGTCCTCGTCCGGCATCATCGTGATGTACCCGTCCGCCACCCGGGCCGCCAGCGCCGTCGCCGCCGGGCCGAAGCCGGAGATGTCGATCGGGACGGGCTCGTCGGGGACCGTGTACAGGCGGGCGTTCTCGACCCGGTAGTGCGTGCCGTAGTGGCTGACCTCCTCGCCGGAGAACAGCCGGCGCATCACCTGGACCGACTCCTCCAGCATCTCCAGACGCACCCGCGCGGGTGGCCAGACATGGCCGAGGATGTGCTCGTTGAGGGCCTCGCCGGTGCCCACGCCGAGCCGGAAGCGGCCGTTCGACATCACCGCGGCGGTGGCCGCGGCCTGGGCGATCACCGCCGGGTGGATCCGTACCGTCGGGCAGGTCACGGCCGTCTCCACGGGCAGCGACACCGCCTCCGAGATCGCGCCGATCACCGACCACACGAACGGGCTCTCGCCCTGCGCGTCGTTCCACGGGTGGTAGTGGTCCGAGATCCACAGCGACTGGAATCCGGCCTGCTCCGCCATCCTCGCCTGCTCGACGAGCTCGGCCGGCCGGAACTCCTCGCACGAAAGGAAGTAGCCGTACTCGGGCATAGGGGAACACCTCCGGGACTGCCGCGTGGGCGGCGGGACGGGTCCCGGTCCGGGTACCCGGCGGCGAGGGTGGAAACCGGGCCGGCCGGGGTGACGTTTGGCGGCCCTGACCAGGGGGACGCGGAAGGCTCCCGAGCGAGCCGTCGACAAGCGCCGGAGGCAAACGTGAGTCGCCCCCGCATCGTGATCGTCGGCGCCGGATTCGCCGGGTACCGGACGGCCCGTGTGCTGTCCCGGCTCACCCGGCACCGTGCGCGGATCACCCTGCTGAACCCGACCGACTACTTCCTGTATCTGCCCCTGCTGCCCCAGGTCGCCGCCGGCGTCCTGGAACCGCGCCGGGTGACCGTCTCGCTCTCCGGCACCCTGCCCGACGTACGGCTGGTGCTCGGCGAGGCGGACGCCGTCGACCTCGACGGGCACACCGTGCACTACAGCGGCCCCGAGGGCGATCCCGGCACGCTCTCCTTCGACCGGCTGGTGCTGGCCGCCGGCAGCGTCAACAAGCTGCTGCCCGTCCCCGGCGTCGCCGAGCACGCGCACGGCTTCCGCGGACTGCCCGAGGCGCTGTATCTGCGCGACCACGTGACCCGTCAGCTGGAGCTGGCCGCCGCCGAGGACGATCCGAAGAGCTGCTCGGCGCGCTGTACGTTCGTCGTGGTCGGCGCCGGATACACCGGCACCGAGGTCGCGGCCCAGGGCAAGCTCTTCACCGACGCCCAGACCCGGCGCCGCCCGCTCAAGCCCCGCTGGCTGCTGCTCGACATCGCCGACCGTGTCCTGCCCGAACTGGACGAACGGCTCTCCCGCACCGCCGACAAGGTGCTGCGCGAGCGCGGCGTCGACGTCAGGACGGGCACCTCGGTGAAGGAGGCCACACACGGCGGAGTGCTGCTGAGCGACGGCGAGTTCATCGACACCCGCACGCTGGTGTGGTGCGTCGGCGTACGCCCCGACCCGCTCGTCGAGTCGCTCGGGCTGCCCATGGAGCGCGGCCGGCTGCTCGTCGACCCGCACCTCCAGGTGCCGGGCCGCCCCGAGCTGTTCGCCTGCGGGGACGCGGCGGCCGTACCGGATCTGGAGAAGCCCGGCGCGTACACCCCGATGACCGCGCAGCACGCCTGGCGACAGGGCAAGATCGCCGCCCGCAATGTGGCCGCCTCGCTCGGGATCGGGGAACGCCGGGCCTACCGTCACCGTGACATGGGCTTCGCCGTCGACCTCGGCGGAGTGAAGGCCGCCGCCAACCCGCTCGGCCTGCCCCTGTCCGGCGTGGCCGCCGGCGCGGTCACCCGCGGCTACCACCTCGCGGCGATGCCCGGAAACCGCGTCCGCGTCGCCGCCGACTGGCTCCTGGACGCCGTACTCCCGCGCCAGGCCGTCCAGTTGGGGCTCGTCCGTTCGTGGTCGGTGCCCCTGGACACGGCCTCGCCGGAGCTGGCGCGGGTGCCGGGGAAACGGGACAAACCGGTGGAGGACCAGATGAACGAGCCCGCCAGGAACCAGCCTGGCGGCGAGCCGGCCAGGAACCAGCCTGGCGGCGAGCCGGCCAGGAACCAGCCTGGTGGCGAGCCGGCGAAGAGTCAGCCTGGTGGCGAGCCGGCGAAGAGCCAGTCCGGTGGCGAGCCGGCGAAGAGCCAGTCCGGTGGCGAGCCGGCGAAGAGTCAGCCTGGTGGCGAGCCGGCGAAGAGTCAGCCTGGTGGCGAGCCGGCGAAGAGTCAGCCTGGTGGCGAGCCGGCGAAGAGCCAGCCCGGTGGCGAGCCGGCGAAGAGCCAGCCTGGCGGCGAGCCCGCCAAGAACCAGCCCGGTGGCGAGCACACCGAGCCCCCCGGCCCCATCAAGCGCACCGACTTCCCGCCCGACCCGCGTCCCGACCACCCCGCGGAAGGAGACTCATGAACACCGCCGAGCTCGTCGAACTGGGACAGCAGTTGCGGGTGGACAGCGTGCGCGCCTCCGACGCCGCCGGGTCCGGGCATCCGACCTCGTCCATGTCCGCAGCCGACCTGATGGCCGTACTCCTCGCGAACCACTTCCGTTACGACTTCGACCGCCCCGCCCACCCCGGCAACGACCGCTTCGTGCTGTCCAAGGGACACGCCTCGCCCCTGCTCTACTCCGCCTTCAAGGCGGCCGGTGTCGTCGAGGACGCCGAACTGCTCACCTTCCGCAAGCTGGGCAGCGCCCTGGAGGGGCATCCCACACCGCGGCGGCTGCCGTGGGTCGAGACGGCCACCGGGTCGCTCGGGCAGGGCCTGCCGGTCGGTGTCGGGATCGCGCTCGCGGGCAAGCGGCTCGACCGTACCGGCTACCGGGTGTGGGTGCTGTGCGGGGACAGCGAGCTGGCCGAGGGCTCCGTGTGGGAGGCCGCCGAGCACGCGTCGTACGAGCATCTCGACAACCTCACCGCCGTCATCGACGTCAACCGGCTCGGCCAGCGCGGCCCCACCCGGCACGGCCACGACCTCGACGCCTACGCTCGGCGCTTCCAGGCCTTCGGCTGGCACACCGTCGAGATCGACGGACACGACGTCGACGCGATCGACCGCGCCTACGGCGAGGCCAGGTCCACCACCGGACAGCCCACCGCGATCCTCGCCCGCACCCTCAAGGGCAAGGGCGTCGAGTCCGTCGAGGACCGCGAGGGCCTGCACGGCAAGCCGCTGAGTGACGCCGAGGAGGCCGTCGCCGAACTCGGCGGCCGACGCGACACGCTGATCCGGGTGCACGAACCGCCCGCCGCCCGCATGCTGCACGCCGTCCGCGCCGGCCACTTCGAACTGCCGCGGTTCGACACGGGCGACGAGGTGCCGACGCGGGACGCCTACGGAAAGGCGCTCACCGCGCTCGGCACCGGACGCGGCGATGTCGTCGCCCTGGACGGCGAGGTCGGCGACTCCACCCGCGCGGAGCTGTTCGCCAAGGAACACCCCGACCGCTACTTCGAGTGCTACATCGCCGAGCAGCAGATGGTCGCGGCCGCGGTGGGACTCGCCGCGCGCGGCTGGGTGCCGTACGCCGCCACCTTCGCGGCCTTCCTCACGCGCGCGTACGACTTCGTCCGCATGGCCTCGATCAGCGGCTCCGGGATCAATCTCGTCGGCTCCCACGCGGGCGTCGCGATCGGCCAGGACGGGCCCTCGCAGATGGGCCTGGAGGATCTGGCGATGATGCGCGCGGTGCACGGCTCGACCGTGCTGTACCCCTGCGACGCCAATCAGACCGCCCGGCTCGTCGCCACGATGGCCGGCCTGGAGGGCATTCGCTACCTGCGCACCTCGCGCGGTGCGAGCCCGGTGATCTACGGCCCCGACGAGGAGTTCCCGGTCGGCGGCAGCAAGGTGCTGCGCTCCTCCGGAGCGGACCGGATGACCCTCGTCGCCGCGGGCGTCACGGTCCACGGGGCGCTGACCGCCGCCGACGCGCTGGAGCGCGAGGGCATCGCGGCCCGGGTGATCGACCTGTACTCGGTCAAGCCCGTGGACCGGATCACGCTGCGCCGGGCCGCCGAGGAGACCGGCTGTCTGATCACGGTGGAGGACCACCACGAGGAGGGCGGCCTCGGCGACGCCGTCCTGGACGCCTTCCTCGACGGCCGCCCGGTGCCCCGTCTTGTGCGGCTCGCGGTCCGTACGATGCCCGGCTCGGCCTCCCCCGACGAGCAGTTGCACTCCGCGGGCATCGACGCCGAGTCGATCGCGGCGGCCGGCCGGCTGCTGGTGGCGGAGGCGATCGTGCCATGAGCGGAGAGGACGACGTACGGACCGTGCGAGCCGGGCGGCGCACGGTCGAGGTGCACCGCTCCGAGAAGGTGCTCTTCCCCGGCGACGGCGGCACCAAGGAGTACACCAAGGGCGACCTGGTCGACTACTACCGGTCCGTCGCTCCCTTCATGCTGCCGCATCTGCGCGGCCGCCCCCTGATGCTGGAGCGGCACCCCGACGGGCTCGGCGGGCCGAAGTTCATGCAGAAGAACACCCCGGACAGCTATCCGGACTGGGTCACCCGCGTCGAGGTGCCCAAGGAGGGCGGCACCGTCTGTCACACGGTCTGCGACGACACCGCCACCCTCGTCCTCCTCGCCGACCAGGCCTCCCTCACTCTGCACCGCTGGCTCTCCCGTGTCGGGCGTCTCGACCGGCCCGACCGGATGGTGTTCGATCTGGACCCGGCCGAGGAGGACTTCGGGCAGGTGCGTGAGGCGGCCTGGCTGCTGGGCGAGCTGCTGGACGAACTGAAGCTGCCCTCCGCCCTGATGACGACCGGTTCGCGCGGACTGCATGTGATCGTCCCGCTGAACGGCCATCACGACTTCGACGAGGTACGGGAGTTCGCCCGGGACGTCGCCGACACCCTCGCCGCCGCCCACCCGGCCCGGCTCACCACCGCGGCTCGCAAGAAGGACCGCGGCGACCGCCTCTATCTCGACGTGCAGCGCAACGCCTACGCGCAGACCGCCGTCGTGCCCTTCACGGTCCGTGCCCGCCCCGGCGCCCCCGTGGCCGTCCCCATCGACTGGACCGAACTGGACGACCCGGATGTGGACGCCCGCCGGTGGACCATCGCCGACGCCGTTGACCAGGCCCGCACCAACCCCTGGGCCGGGGTGCTGGACCGGGGCCGGGCCCTCGGACCCGCCCGGCGCAGGCTCAACGCCCTCGGTGGCAAGGGCACGTAAAGCTACGGGTTTGACCAAGTCCCCTCGGGCCACTCGGCGTTCGAGGGGACCATGACTGATTCACACGACACACACAAGAAATCCCAACAGGAAACGGGCGAATCGAACAAAGAGCCGACCCCGATGGAAGTGCTGCGCCAAGCGCGCGCCCAGCTCGCCGAACTCACCGGCATGACCGCCGAGACGGTCTCGTCCTTCGAACAGAGCGAGGACGGCTGGACGCTGGAGATCGAAGTCCTGGAGCTGGCCCGTGTGCCCGACACGATGAGCCTGATGGCCGGCTACCAGGTCGACCTCGACCGGCAGGGGCAGCTCACCGGCTACCGGCGCGTCCGCCGCTACGAACGCGGGCGCTCCGACGCACATAGGCCCGGCGGCCGTTAGACCGCCGGCCCGCGCCCGTTTCGACCACGATCACAGAACAGGAGGAACGGCCGGCATGACCGTTGTCCCGGCACAACAGAGCGGCGGAGGGGGCGGCACCAGCGGTCTCTACGACGTTCTGGAGCTCGTCCTCGACCGGGGGCTCGTCATCGACGCGTTCGTGCGTGTCTCCCTGGTCGGCATCGAGATCCTCAAGATCGACGTCCGGGTTGTCGTCGCCAGCGTCGACACCTATCTCCGCTTCGCCGAAGCCTGCAACCGGCTCGACCTGGAGGCAGGCCCGCGCAAGAGCCCGGGCCTGCCCGACGTGGTCGGCCAGATCACCGAGTCCGGCGCCCGCGGCAAGTCCAAGGGGGCGCTGTCCGGCGCCGCGCAGACCGTGTCCGACGCCTTCCGGCAGGCACGCGAGGAGGGCGAGGCCCAACCCAAGCCGCGCGCCCGCAAGTCCACCGCGGCGCGCAGGAAGGAGGAGCAGGAGTGAGCACGTATGTGTACGGCATCACCGCGAGCTCGCATCCCGCACTCCCCAAGGACATGACCGGCGTCGGCGAACCGCCGCGCCCGGTGCGGGTGCTGACGGAGGGCGGTCTGGCCGCCCTGGTCAGCGACGCGCCCGAGGGGCTGCGTCCCAAGCGCCGGGATCTGCTCGCCCACCAGAACGTCCTCGCCGAGACCGGCGCCGCCGGCTGTGTGCTGCCCATGCGGTTCGGCAGCGTCGCCCCCGACGACGACACGGTCACCGGGGTGCTCGCCGAGCGCGCGGAGCACTACCAGGAACGGCTGCGCACGCTGGACGGCACGGTCGAGTACAACGTCAAGGCCACGCACGACGAAGAGGCCGTGCTGCACCGCGTGATGTCGCAAAGCCCGGAGATCCGTTCCCTGACCGAGGCCAACCGGCAGGCGGGCGGCGGCAGTTACGAGCAGAAGCTCCAGCTCGGCGAGATGGTGGTGGCCGCCGTCAAGGCGCGCGAGGCCGAGGACGCCGCCGAGGTCCTGCGGGTCCTGGAAGCCGAGGCGGCGGCGGTGAGCGTGGGTCCCGAGTCCACCGGCTGGCTGGCCAACGTCTCCTTCCTGGTGAACCGGGACACCGCCGAGGCGTTCCTGGCCGCCGTCGACGAACTCCGCAAGAGCCGGCCGCACCTGGAGGTGCGCGTCAACGGCCCGCTGCCGCCGTACAGCTTCGTCGATCCCGGCCCGGCGCAGCCCGCGAGCGCGACCACCACCGCCGCCGAGGAGTGAGGAACCGTGGGACTGGTCGCAGAGGTGCTGCTGCTGCCGTTCGCCCCGGTGCGCGGCAGCGCGTGGGTGATCGGACAGGTGCTGCGCGAGGCGGAGCGCATCTACTACGACCCGGCCACGGTGCGGGCCGAACTCGCCCGCCTGGAAGAGCAGTTGGAGACCGGAGAGATCGACGAGGAGGAGTTCGACCGCCGTGAGGACGAACTCCTCGACAGGCTGGAGACACCACGATGAACAGAGCGGGACTGGGCCTCGCCGTAGGGGCCGGATATCTCCTCGGACGGACGAGGAAGCTGAAACTGGCGTTCGCCGTCGGCACGCTCGTGGCCGGCAAGCGCCTGCATCTGAGCCCGCGGGCGCTCGCGGACCTGGCCTCCCAGCAACTGCGGGACAACCCGCAGTTCAAGGAGATCGGGGACCAGTTGCGCGAGGACCTGCGCGGGGTCGGCAAGGCCGCCACCGGTGCGATGGTCGAGCGCCGGCTGGACGCGTTCGCCGACCGGCTGCACGGGCGTACCGCCGAGGTGCGTGACCGGCTGGCGGGCGTGGTGCCGGAGGTCGGTTACGAGGAGTACGAGGAGGAGGACGCGGAAGACGCGGACGAGGCCGAGGAGTACGACGAGGACGAGGCCGCGGGTTACGACGAGGACGAGGCCGACGAGGAGGCCGCCGAGCCGGAGCGACGGGCGCCGCGGAAGAAGGCGGCGCCCGCGAAAAAGGCGGCGGCGAAGAAGGCGGCCCCGGTGAAGAAGGCGGCGAAGAAGGCGGCTCCCGCCAAGAAGAAGGCACCGGCCGCCAGGACCGCGTCCGGCGGAAAGAAGGCCGCCCGCAAGGCCGTGACCAAGAAGGCGACAGCCGCCCGCGGTGCCCGCTCCCGTCTTCCGAAGGGCGGTGACGGGCGATGACCGGGAACCTCGGACCCGCGAGCTCCCTGGCCCGCAGCGAGGCCGGTGAACGGCTCAAGGCGGAGATTCAG
Organism: Streptomyces sp. P17; assembly: GCF_032436805.1. Lineage (NCBI taxonomy): Bacteria > Bacillati > Actinomycetota > Actinomycetes > Kitasatosporales > Streptomycetaceae > Streptomyces > Streptomyces sp. P17. The sequence goes on from NZ_JAVRBF010000006.1 coordinate 55,881, forward strand.
GAGTACCTCGCCGTACAGGCCCAGAGCCTGCTGATCGGCGCCGGACGCAAGCTCGGCGAGACCACGCTGAAACTGAACGACATCGCCGAGGGCAAGAGCCCGGGCTTCGCCCGCCTCGCCCTCGACGGCGGCCGCAAGCTCGCCGAGGGCAAGGGGCCGCTGCGCAGCGCCCTGGAGATCGGCGCCTCACGCGCCAAGGAGAACGTGACCGAGGCGCTGCGCAACCTCGGCGGCAAGGGCGGGCGCAAGGGCGGAGCGGGCAAGAAGCCCACCGTCGTCATCGAGTACGCCGATGTCGGCGTACCGCTGCGCACCGCGTACGACCAGTGGACCCAGTACCAGGACTTCAGCTCCTTCGCCAAGGGCGTGCAGAGCGCGAACCGCGCCGACGACACGACCTCCGACTGGCGGCTGAAGATCTTCTGGTCCAGCCGCAGCTGGAAGGCGCACACCACCGAGCAGGTGCCGGACGACCGGATCGCCTGGACCTCGGAGGGCGCCAAGGGCACCACGAAGGGCGTCGTGTCCTTCCACCGGCTCGGCGACAACCTCACGCGCGTGCTGCTGGTGATCGAGTACTACCCCAAGGGGCTGTTCGAGAAGACCGGCAACCTCTGGCGCGCCCAGGGCCGCCGGGCCCGCCTGGACCTCAAGAACTACGTCCGGTACGTCACGCTGAAGGGCGAGGCCGAGGAGGGCTGGCGCGGCGAGATCCGCGACGGCGAGGTCGTCGTCAGCCACGAGGACGCGGTCGCCGAGGAGGAGGACGAGGCGGAGGACCGCTACGAGGACGACAATGAGGAAGAGGCGGAGGAAGAAGAACCGGAGGAAGAAGAACCGGAGGGAGAAGAACCGGAGGGAGAAGAAGAGGCGGCGGACGAGTACGAGAGCGAGCCGGAGGACACGTACGCCGAGACCGGGGACCGCCGATGACGACCCCCAGCCGGCTCCCCGAGCCGTACGGCCAGGGTGGCGGCGCCAACCTCGCCGACATCCTGGAGCGCGTCCTCGACAAGGGCGTGATCATCGCGGGTGATATCCGGATCAACCTTCTCGACATCGAACTGCTCACCGTCAAACTGCGTCTGATCGTCGCCTCCGTCGACAAGGCGCGGGAGATGGGCATCGACTGGTGGGAGGACGACCCGGCGCTGTCCTCGCGGGCCCGGCGCGACGAACTCGCCCGGGAGAACGCCGAGTTGCGTGAGCGGCTGGCCCAACTGGAGCCCGGCCGCTCACAGGAGGAGGCCTGATGCCAGGACTGCGCTATGTGTACGCCGTCTGCCGGCCCTTCCGGTCGGCCCTCCAGTCCCAGCTCACCGGGGTCGCCGGACAGCCGCCGCGGCAGCTGACGCACCACGGCCTGATCGCCGTCTACAGCGTCGTGCCGGAACGGGACTTCGCCGAGGAGCCGCTGCGCGCCCATCTGGAGGACCTGGACTGGCTCACCGCGACGGCCAGGGCCCACCAGGGGGTCATCGACGCGCTCACCGTCGTCACCACCCCGCTCCCGCTGCGGCTCGCCACCGTCTTCCGGGACGACAGCGCCCTGCGCATCATGATGGAGTCCCGCGAGGAGTACTTCCTGCGCACCCTCGACCGGCTGGAGGGCCGGGTGGAGTGGGGTGTGAAGGTCTACGTCGACCCGCGGCCCGAGGACACCGAGGCCCCGGCCGGAAAACCCGCGTCGGGACGGGACTACCTGCGCCGGCGGCGACAGAGCGTCCGCAACCATGAGCACACCTGGCAGGAGGCGACGGAATTCGCCGGCCGCCTGCACGCGACGCTTTCCTCCTACGCGGAGGATTCCCGGCTGCACGATCCGCAGAGCTCGGCGCTTTCCGGAGCCGCGGGACAGAACGTGCTGAACGCCGCCTATCTGGTGCCGCGCGGCGAATCCGAGGAATTCGTGGAACTGGTGGACCGTACGAAGGACGAGGCCCAGGGAATGCGCGTGGAACTCACCGGACCCTGGGCGGCCTACTCCTTCACCGGCGAGGAGACGGACGTGCAGAGGGGGGACGAGGCCACGTGACCGTCATAGAACGCCGTGAGGTCGCGCTGGTGGACCTCCTGGACCGGCTGCTGGCCGGCGGGGTGGTCATCACCGGCGACATCACCCTGCGCATCGCGGACGTCGACCTCGTACGCATTGACCTCAACGCGCTGATCAGCTCGGTGAACGCCAATGTCCCCTCGCCCTTCGAGGAGCTGACGTGAGCGCCCGCAACCGGCTCGACCTCGACCCCGACACCGTGGAGCGCGACCTCGTCAAGCTGGTGCTGACCGTGGTGGAACTGCTGCGCCAGCTCATGGAGCGCCAGGCGCTGCGCCGCTGCGACGAGGGCGCTCTCAGCGAGGAGCAGGAGGAGCGGATCGGGCTCACGCTGATGCTGCTCGACGAGCGGATGACCGAACTGCGTGAGCGCTACGGACTGCGGCCCGAGGACCTCAATCTGGACCTCGGGCCGCTCGGACCGCTGCTGCCCCGGGAATAGTCCCGGAGCCTGTCACCACCTGTACCAGCGGCCCCTGCTCCCGGCAGCCGTCGTGCCGCGCACCAGGAATCCCAGCAGCCACAGAACGAGAACTATGGCCGCAATCCACCAGAGCAATTCCACTGCGAATCCGGCACCGAACAGAATCAGCGCCAGAAGCAGCACCACCAGCAACGGAACCATAATGTGAACCTCCCTGCCGACCGAGTTACCAGAAACTCGGATTTCAGCCGTCCTTACGGCACAGAATTTCTCCGTGCAGCACGCTGAACCAGCCGTCCTCCCGGACGCCCCACTCCCGCCAGGCGTCCGCCACGGCACGCAGCTGCTCCTTCGTCGCGTGGCCGCCCTCGACGGCCCGGTCGGCGTACGCCGAGGCCACGGTCCGGTCCGCCCACAGCCCGCTCCACCAGGCCCGCTCCTCGGCGGAAGCGAAGGTCCAGGTGGCCGAGGTGGCCGTGATGTCGGTCAGTCCCGCCCGCAGCGCCCAGGACTTCAGCCGCCGCCCGGCGTCCGGCTCACCGCCGTTGGCGCGGGCCACCCGCCGGTACAGGCTCAGCCAGTCGTCCATCCCCGGGGACTCCGGGTACCAGGTCATGGCGGCGTAGTCCGAGTCGCGGACCGCGATGAACCCGCCCGGCCTGGTCACCCGCTTCATCTCGCGCAGCGCCCGCACCGGGTCGCCGACGTGCTGGAGCACCTGGTGGGCGTGGACCACGCAGAAGGTGTCGTCCGGGTAGTCCAGCGCGTGCACGTCGGCGACCGCGAAGTCCACGTTGGCCAGGCCCCGTTCGGCGGCCGTGGCGCGGGCCTGCTCCAGGATGCCCGGCGCGTGGTCGACACCGGTGACATGGCCGTCCGGCACCACCGCCGCCAGATCGGCGGTGATGGTGCCGGGCCCGCAGCCGATGTCCAGGATCCTCATGTGCGGCTTGAGTGAATCCAGCAGGTAGGCCGCGGAGTTGGCGGCGGTGCGCCAGGTGTGCGAACGCAGCACCGACTCATGGTGCCCATGCGTGTATACGGCGGTCTCACGCGGCTGCGACATGGCGTTCCCCTCGTCTCGTCGTGGTGGCGCCACCGTACGCCCGCATGTCGAATAATGAGACCCGCGTTCTGCATTCTGGACTGACGGGATGTCACTTCCCGGGCAGCGGCCGGTAGACGGTCAGGGCCTCCGGCAGCTTCTCCAGCGTCACCTCGCCCTCCACCTCGGTGACTTCGCCGTCGTAGGCGAGCAGCGAGTGCGGGGCGACGCCGGTCAGGCGCAGCCGCCCGACCTGGACCGCCGCATGGACGGGGGAGCGGGTCAGCGGGCCCGCCACGGCCGCGGCCAGCAGGCGGATCGCGGGGCGGCGGCCGCCGTGCACGACCCGTACGTCCAGCACGCCGTCGGCGAGGTCGATCCGGCGGCCGGGGGCCAGGCCCATCCGGTGGTAGGTGCCGTTCCCGGCGAACAGCAGCCACAGCGGCCGGGTGGAGGCGCCGATCCTCGCCTCCAGCGGGTGTCCGTCGGTGCGCAGGACGCGCAGGGCGGCGAGCACACCGGCCGGCCAGCCGCCGATCCGGTGCGACCAGCGGTCCCGCTCACGCACCAGCTCCGGGTACATGCCCAGGCTGCAGGTGTTGAGGAACACGCCCCGCTGCATGCCGCAGCGGTACTGGCCCACGTCCACCCGCACCCCGTGCCCGCGCACCAGCGCCCGGGTCAGATCGCGCACGTCCTCCACGCCCAGGTCGTAGGCGAAGTGGTTGAGCGTCCCGCCGGGCAGGACCGCGAGCGGCAGTCCGTGCCGCAGGGCGACCGCGGCGGCGGTGTTCACCGTGCCGTCGCCGCCGCACACCCCGAGCACCCGCGCGCGGCCCGCCGCCTTCTCCAGCTCCGCCCGCACCTCGGCCGGTTCGCACTCCACGACCTCGGCCTGGGGCAGGACGTCCAGCAGGGTGCGCACCCGGTCGGCGGTGCCCGAGGCGGTGTTCGCCACCAGGACCAGGCCCTCGCCCTCGGTCAGCACCGGCACCTCGGCGCGCGGCCGGGCCGGCGGGCGGAGCTGGGCGCGGGTCGGCACCAGGCCCCGTACGGCATACGCGGCGCAGGCGCCGAGGGCCGCGCCCGCCAGCACATCGCTCGGGAAGTGGACCCCGGTGTAGACCCGGGACAGCGCCACCGACCAGGCGGCCGGGGCCACCGCGGCCCCCCAGGCCGGTGACTCCAGCGCGACTCCGGTCGCGAAGGCCGCCGCCGACGCGGAGTGACCGGAGGGGAACGAGGTGGTGATCGGCTGCCGCTTCAGCTGCCGCACCAGCGGTACGGGGTCCAGGACCGGCCGGGGCCGGCGCACCGAGCGCTTGCCCAGCGTGTTGATCGTCAGCGAGGCGAGGCTCAGCGAGGCGAGACCGCGGACGGCGGCCCGGCGGGCCCGCGGGGTGCGGGTCGCCGCCATGAAGGCGCCCGTCGCGAACCACAGCACGCCGTGGTTCGCGCTCCGGCTCAGCCGGGGCAGCACCCGCTCGGCTCCGGGCCAGTGCTGCTCGGCGGCGAACTCGAAGAGTCGGAAGTCGAGGGCGAGGAGCCGGTCCCGCAGTACATGGCGGCCCGGCTTCGGCACAGTGAGGTCCACATCAGGGCTCATGGGGTCACGGGTACCCTGAAGTGGCTGTTTCTTGTCCGGTCCCGTCCCGGAGGGCCCTTGATGCGTCTGCTCCTCGTCCGCCACGGCCAGACCCCCACGAACGTCGACTACCTGCTCGACACCGCCGTCCCGGGACCAGGTCTGACCGCACTCGGCGAGGCCCAGGCGGCCGCGCTCCCCGAGGCCCTCACCGGCGAGGACATCGAGGCGCTGTACGTCTCCACGCTCCTGCGCACCCAGCTCACCGCCGCTCCGCTGGCCGCCGCCCGCGGACTCGACGTGATCGTCCGGGACGGCATCCGGGAGATCGCCGCCGGCGACCTGGAGATGCTGCCCGGCGACACCGATCAGGGCGAGCTGTACATGCGTACGGCGTTCTCCTGGGCCGCCGGGGACACAGGCCTGCGGATGCCCGGAGGCGAGAGCGGCGCGGAGTTCCTCGCCCGCTACGACGCCGTGATCGAGGAGGCCGCGCGCAGCGGCGCAGGCACCGTCGCGATGGTCAGCCACGGCGCGGCCATCCGTTCCTGGACGGCGGCCCGCGCGGACAACGTGGACATCGCCTTCGCCGCCGCGCACCGGCTGGACAACACCGGTGTGGTGGTCCTGGAGGGCTCGCCGACCGACGGGTTCAAGGCGCTGTCGTGGGCGGGCGCGAGCGTGGCGCCCGCGGGTGAGGGCGGTCCGACGGGCGAGGCGCTGGACGCAGCCGGATAACGGTTTGCCGCATCGGGCGGCCGACCCGCAGAATTCCACCCCATGGGACATCTGGAAGCCGCGCACCTGGAGTACTGCCTCCCCGAGGGGAGGCCACTGCTCGGCGATGTGTCCTTCCGGGTGGGCGAAGGGTCCGTGATGGCCCTGGTCGGGCCGAACGGCGCGGGCAAGACGACCCTGCTGCGGCTGATCTCCGGCGAGCTGAAACCGCACGGCGGCTCGGTCACGGTCAGTGGCGGCCTCGGGGTGATGCGCCAGTTCGTGGGGTCCGTACGCGACGAGACGACCGTACGGGACCTGCTGGTGTCGGTCGCGCCGCCGCGTATCCAGGAGGCCGCGCAGGCCGTCGACGCCGCCGAGCACGCGATCATGACGGTCGACGACGAGGCGGCCCAGCTGAAGTACGCGCAGGCGCTCGCCGACTGGGCCGAGGTGCGCGGGTACGAGGCGGAGACGCTGTGGGACATGTGCACCATGGCCGCCCTGGGCGTGCCCTACGAGAAGGCGCAGTTCCGGCAGGTGCGGACGCTGTCCGGCGGTGAGCAGAAGCGGCTGGTGCTGGAGGCGCTGCTGCGCGGCACCGACGAGGTGCTGCTGCTCGACGAGCCGGACAACTATCTGGACGTGCCCGGAAAGCGCTGGCTGGAAGAACGCCTGAAGGAAACCCGCAAGACGGTCCTCTTCGTCTCCCACGACCGGGAACTCCTGGCCCGCGCCGCGGAGAAGATCGTCTCGGTCGAGCCCTCGCCGACGGGCGCGGACGCCTGGGTGCACGGCGGCGGCTTCTCGACGTACCACGAGGCCCGGCGTGAGCGCTTCGCCCGCTTCGAGGAGCTGCGCCGCCGCTGGGACGAGAAGCACGCGCAGCTGAAGAAGCTGGTCCTGACGCTCCGTCAAGCCGCCGCCGTCAGCCATGAGATGGCGTCCCGCTACGCCGCGGCCCAGACCCGCCTGCGCAAGTTCGAGGAGGCCGGCCCGCCGCCGGAGCCGCCGCGCGAGCAGGACATCAGGATGCGTCTGAAGGGCGGCCGGACGGGGGTCCGCGCGGTCACCTGCGAGGGCCTGGAGCTGACGGGCCTGATGAAGCCGTTCTCCCTGGAGGTCTTCTACGGCGAGCGGGTGGCGGTCCTGGGCTCGAACGGCTCGGGGAAGTCGCACTTCCTGAGGCTGCTGGCCGGGGAGGAGGTGGCGCACACGGGCGCGTGGAAGCTGGGCGCGCGCGTGGTGCCGGGCCACTTCGCCCAGACGCACGCCCACCCGGAACTGGCGGGCCGCACCCTGCTGGACATCCTGTGGAAGGAACACGCCCAGGACAAGGGCGCGGCCATGTCCCGGCTGCGCCGCTACGAGCTGACCCAACAGGCCGAACAGACCTTCGACCGCCTCTCGGGCGGCCAGCAGGCCCGCTTCCAGATCCTGCTGCTGGAACTGGAAGGGGCGACGGCCCTCCTCCTGGACGAGCCCACGGACAATCTCGACCTGGAGTCGGCGGAAGCCCTCCAGGAGGGCCTGGAGGCCTTCGACGGAACGGTCCTGGCAGTCACCCACGACCGCTGGTTCGCGCGTGCGTTCGACCGCTACCTGGTCTTCGGCTCGGACGGCCGCGTCCGGGAGACGGCGGAGCCGGTGTGGGACGAACGGAGGGTGGAGCGGGCCCGCTGACGGGGGTGTCCGCTACGGCCACCGCAGCAGCGCACCCAGGCCCCCCACCGGCGCCTCGGCCGTCCCCACGGCCACCGCCTCCGCCCCCGTGGCCACCGCCGACCGCATCAGCGCGTCGTCCGCCCGCGCGGCCCACGACCGCTGCTCACCGAGAGTCTTCAGATCGGTGCGCCGGACCGCCACCTGGTCCGGATCCTCGCCGATCCACACCTCCCGGTGCGCGTCCGGCGAGTCCAGCCGGATCAGCAGCTCATCGATCCGGTGCTCGCGCGCCGCCTCGACCAGCGCCGGCACCCCCTCCACGGCCCGGCCGCCCTCGCCCGGATCCCGGGCCGCCAGGAACCGCGAGAGCTCCCGCTCCGCACGCTGCCGTACATGCGCCTGACGGACCGACTCCACGTCCTCGTCCAGCAGCCTGCTCCCGCCGCCGTGCGGCGCCTCGACCACCAGATCGTGCAGCCGCCGCGGCAGCCGTTCGTGCACGGCCCGCCGCTCCCGGTCCTCACCGACCAGAATCAGCAGGTCGGCCTGGGTCTCCTCCTGGCAGACGGTGAGCGCGTCGGCGATCTCGGCCGCGTTGTGCTCCCAGGTGTTCTCGACCTTCAGCTGGAAGTGCCGCTCCGACCAGTCCGCCGTGCTCGTCCGGTGCACCGGCCACTGCCGCCCGGTGACCCCGCCGGCATCCTGCCGCCCCAGCGCGGTGCGCAGCACGAAGTGGGCACCCCTGCGGTCGACGTAGGCCACCACGCACACGGGATCCTCCCCGGCCAGCTCCAGCAGCGGCGCGGTGTGCGGCAGCGGAGCCCAGTCGGCGCTGTCCCGCAGCGGTGGCCGGGCGAGCGGCGGATCCAGTACGACCTCGCCGGCCCGCGCGAACAGGGCCCGGCCGTGCGGCTCCGAGGAGTGCTCCAGTTCCTCCAGCGCATGCCGCACCGCCCGGCAGGTCGCCTCGTCGGCGCCCCGGTCGGCGAGGTCGCGGGCGAGCGCCTGTGCCGTCAGGTGCCGCTCGTGAGGGGTGTCCTCCGTGTGGCGGGAGGTGTCGACGTACACGGAGGCCCAGGGCCCCGGATGTTCGTAGAGTGGATGCAGAAAGGCGAGATCCATGGTCCCTCCCGGATGTCGCTCGGGGGTAGTGCTCACAGGGCGGGTACCCGGACCGCGGACTCGGACACGGATACGACGAGCGGGGCACACGATGACCGGAGTCGAACCCAGCCGGCTGGACGACCAGCAGCTCATGAAAGAGCTGGAGACCATCCACCGCACGCGCCACGACGCGCTCCTGCACGGCTCGAACGACGCGCTGCGGGCCCACAACGAACGCATGGCCCAGCTGGAGGGCGAGTACCTCCGCCGCAACCCACGCCGCCCCGTGGCCGCGGGCCGCACCCGCGAAGGCGCCCGGGACCGCGGCTCCGGCGAAACCGCGACCCCGGACACCTGACAGGTCCCGCGCCCCGGTCAGCGGCGCAGCGGCGGCCGGTCCCAGTGCCGGTGCGCCGCCAGCGCCGACACGAAGGCCCGGCAGAACTCCTCGCCGGCCGCCCCCGGCGAGGTGTCCGTCACCACGCCCTGGTCGTCGACCACCCGGTGGAACTCGGTGGAGACGTCGAGGCCCTCCGGCTCCAGCGCCGAAAGGATCACCACGCCCGAGCCGAGCGCGCCGACCGGCTTGCCGTGCCGGTAGGCGTCCCGCACGAAGCGCAGGACGTCCGGATCCTCCGCGCTCGGCGGTGTGCCCACCGGCCCCCCGGGCAGCAGTACCGCGTCGTACAGCACCGACGCCATGGTCGGCAGCGCCCGGTCCACGGCGACCCGCTCGCCGTTCGCGCCCGCGACGGTGCCGTCGGTGGGCGCGAGCGCCTCGACGACCGCGCCCTCGGCGGTCAGACTCTCGCGCAGTGACGTCAGCTGGTCGGCGTCGACGCCGTCGGTGACGAGGGCCGCGATCCGCCGGGTGCGGACGGAGCCGTCGCCGCGCAGTGACTCCAGGCTCAGCGCGGGGGAGAGCACCTTGTTGGTGGCCTCCGTGGCCCCGGAGGGCTCCGGAACACCGATCCCACGTGCCACCTCGGACGCCAACTCACCGTTCACCTTGGCCAGTTGCTCCACCGTCCGGGTGCGTACGGCCATCGTCCCCACCTTGCCGAGCTCGAACCGGAAGGCCGCGACGATGTGCTCCCGCTCCCAGTCCGCCATGCTGTGCCAGAACAGCGCGGGCTGGCTGTAGTGGTCCTGGAAGCTCGGGCTGCGCCGGCGGATCTTCGCGCCGTCCACGCGTTCGGCGAAGGGGGTGCCCCCGCGCGAGTCTGGTCGAGTGTGGGGGAGCGTGAACGCGCTGCCGTCGACGCCCGCGTGTGCGGGGCAGCCGCCGCCGAGGGAGTTGGGGAAGTAGTTCGTACCGCTGTGGATCGCGCTCTGGCCGTAGCCGTCGCGCTGGTTGGTGCGGACCGGGGCCACGGGCCGGTTCACCGGCAACTGGGCGAAGTTGGGGCCGCCCAGCCGGATCAGCTGGGTGTCGAGATAGGAGAAGTTACGGGCCTGGAGCAGCGGGTCGTTGGTGAAGTCGATACCGGGCACGACATTGGCCGTGTGGAAGGCGACCTGCTCGGTCTCGGCGAAGAAGTTCTCCGGATTGCGGTCCAGCACCATCCGGCCGATCGGCCGCACCGGCACCTGCTCCTCCGGGATGATCTTCGTGGCGTCCAGCAGATCGAAGTCGAACGCGAACTCGTCCTCCTCCGGCACGAGTTGGACGCCCAGCTCCCACTCCGGGTACTCGCCCGCCTCGATCGCGTCCCACAGATCACGCCGGTTGAAGTCCGGATCGCGGCCCTGGCACTCCTGCGCCTCGTCCCACACCAGCGAGTGCACACCGAGCCGGGGCTTCCAGTGGAACTTCACGAAGGTGCCGCGTCCTTCGGCGTTCACGAACCGGAAGGTGTGCACGCCGAAGCCCTGCATCATGCGGTAGCTGCGCGGGATGGCCCGGTCCGACATCAGCCACATGATCGCGTGCAGGGTCTCGGGCTGGAGCGACACGAAATCCCACAGGGTGTCATGGGCGGACGCCCCGGTCGGGATGTCGTTGTGCGGCTCCGGCTTCACCGCGTGCACGAAGTCCGGGAACTTGATGCCGTCCTGGATGAAGAACACCGGGAAGTTGTTCCCGACGAGGTCGTAATTGCCTTCCGAGGTATAGAACTTGGTCGCGAAGCCGCGCACGTCACGTACGGTGTCCGCCGATCCGCGGGGCCCCTGCACGGTCGAGAACCGCACGAAGACCGGGGTCCTGACCGACGGATCCTGGAGAAAGGCGGCGCGGGTGAACTCCGCGCAGGACTCGTACGGTTCGAAATAGCCGTACGCGCCCGCGCCCCGCGCGTGCACCACCCGCTCCGGGATCCGCTCGTGGTCGAAGCGGGTGAGCTTCTCCCGGAAGTGGAAGTCCTCCATCAGGGTCGGCCCGCGCTCGCCGGCGGCCAGTGAGTCGTCGGTGTGGTCGACCGTCACGCCCTGGTCGGTGGTGAGCGGCCCGCCCGTCGGGTCGTCCGCCCGAAACCTGTCGCGCTGCTGCTGCTTGCGGTCCTCCATCAGCCGGCCTCCTTCGCGAACACATCCAGGAAGGTCTCGCAGAACGCCTTCAGATCGCCCGGTTTGCGGCTGGTGATCAGCTTGTTCGGGCCGTGGTCGCAGACCTTCACCTGCTCGTCGACCCAGGTCCCGCCGGCGTTGCGGATGTCGGTGCGCAGGCTCGGCCACGAGGTGAGGACCCGGCCCCGCACCACGTCCGCCTCCACCAGCGTCCACGGGGCGTGACAGATCGCGGCGACCGGACGGCCCTGCTCGAAGAAGGCGCCGACGAAGGAGACGGCCTTGTCGTCCATCCGCAGGAAGTCGGGGTTGGCCACACCGCCGGGCAGGACGAGTCCGCCGTAGGAGTCGGCCGACGTCTGGCCGACGACCGCCTGCACCGGGAAGGTGTCCGCCTTGTCGAGGTGGTGGAACGCCTGGATCTTCCCCGGCTTCGTCGACACCAGCACGGGTTCGTGACCGGCGTCCACCGCCGCCTGCCAGGGCTCGGTGAGTTCGACCTGCTCGACGCCCTCGGGCGCGGTGAGAAACGCGATGCGCATGATGGTTCAGCTTCCTTTCTTCTCGCGTCGAGTCTTCTTCCTGCGCCGAGCCGCCCGCCGGCACCGCACCAGCTCCTCGCCGTACGGCAGCAGCACACAGGTGCCGATCGCGGCGGCGATGCCCGCGAGATACGCGGGGGACAGCGGGCGCCGGCGCGGCACCAGACGCCAGGCCTGCGGATCGCCCCGGCCGCCGCGCAGCAGGGACTTGACCTGGTCGGCGTGCAGACACATCAGTGAGGCCAGCGCCCCGAACGGCAGCGACTCCAGAAAGCTGTGGATGTGCTGCTCGATCGGCTTGACCTCACGGCCGCTGTCCTCGGCCGTGCGCACGTCCCACAGCGCGGTCGCCTCATGAGCCGCGGTGCTGGAGAGCTGCACGGCGAGCAGCATCGGGTTGACCTCATAGCGCAGGGTCAGCGCGATGGGCACGCCGACCTCGGCCATCATCAGGGAGTGGATGAGTGATTCCTTGGTGCCGGCGGTCTCCTCGATGCGGGTGCGCCGGTGCATCGCCCAGTCGGCGAGGCCGGGCAGAAACCAGCTCGGCAGCAGTCCGTACAGCAGATAGCGGACGGTCGCGTCAGCGACATCGACAGTGACGCCGGTGGAGGCGATCTCCGCCGCCTGATCCCGACCCATGCGCTCACCCGTCCTGCGCGGCACGGCTGATGTCGGCCAGCGCCGAGTCGGGGTCCTGGGCCTCGGCCAGATCACCGAGGCTCACCACACCGACCGGCAGGCCGTCCTCGACGACCGGCAGCCGGCGTACGGCGTGCTTCCGCATCAGCGCCACGGCGGCCACCACCGGGTCCTGCGGGGCGACCATCACCGGATCATGGGTGCACACCGACTCGGCGCTCACCGTCAGCGGGTCGAAGCCCTCCGCGACCGCGCGCACCGCGATGTCACGGTCGGTGAGTACACCGACGATCCGCTGGCCGTCGGCCACCAGCACATCGCCGATGTCCTGGGCGCGCATCAGCTGCGCCGCCTCGACCAGCGAGGCGTCCGGGCGGACGGCGACCGCGCCCGGGGTCATCACATCCCTCACGAAATCAGCCATCACGGTCCTTCCTGGCTAGCGGCGGGTGAGGGCTTCGGCGAGCTCCTGGACCGTGGCGTAGCGCGCCGAGCGGGGCAGCCGCTCCAGCGGCTCCACCAGGGCGTCGGGCGCGTATCCGCGGCGCAGGGCGCCCGCCAGCTCACGCGGGCCCGCCGGGAACACGCTGCGGCTCAGGTACCGCGCCAGCGCCTGGCGCACCGCCGCCAGCGAGGCCGTACCCCCGCCGGGTGCCACCGGGCCGCCCGCGACCTGCAAGTCGTCGTCGGCGCTCGGCTCGGGATCGTGCCACTCCTCGGTCCGCGTCGGATGACCGGACCTGAGCAGGCCCTGGAGTTCGTGTTTCATCTCGTCGTCGCGGTGGACGTTCAGCCGGTCGCTGCCTCGCTGCATGACTCCCTCCAGATCTTCGGGTGCGCACCGCGTACCCGAAGACCCGGCGCCGACACAGTCCGGCCGGGTTTGCCCTGCGTGTGCCGGGAGACCCGGTTTGCGCCCCCCCGCGTTTCTTCTCCGGGGAAGGACCGGCCATGGTGTTGCTCGCGGTGATCATTCCGTTGCTCATGCTCGGCGTCCTGCTGGCTCTGGGCCGCTACGAGGAGCTCCTGCTCCCCAAGGAGCCGAGCGAAGCTACTTCTTCTCACGCCCCGGCAGGAACTCCTGCATCTTCGCCTTGAAGCCCTGCTTGATCATGGAGCCGCGGTCCGCGTCGCCCTTGAGGATCGAGGCGGCCGTGGCCTCCATCTGGTCCCAGGTGGCGTGCGGCGGGACCGGCGGGACCGCGGGGTCGGTGAGGAACTCGATCACGGCGGGACCGTCCGCCTCCAGGCCGGCGCGCCAGCCCGCCTCCACGTCCTCCGGCTTCTCCACCCGGATCCCGGTCAGGCCCAGCGAGCGGGCGAAGGCGGCGTACTGCACGTCCGGGATCTCCTGCGAGGGCAGGAAGGACGGGGCGCCCTCCATGGCCCGCATCTCCCAGGTGACCTGGTTGAGGTCGTGGTTGTTCCACACGCCGACCACCAGCCGCGGATCCTCCCACTGATCGCGGTACTTCGCCGCCGTGATCAGCTCCGCCATCCCGTTCATCTGCATCGCCCCGTCCCCGACCAGCGCGATCGCGGGCCGGTCCGGGTGCGCGAACTTCGCGCCGATGGCGTACGGCACCCCGCACCCCATCGTGGCGAGCGTGCCGGAGAGCGAGGCGCGCATGCCGGGCCGCATCGACAGATGCCGGGCGTACCAGTTCGCCGCCGAGCCCGAGTCCGAGCTGATGATGGCGTTGGCGGGCAGCAGCGGGCTCAGGACATGGGCGACGTACTCCGGATTGATCGGATCGGCCGACAGGCTGGCCCGCCGCTCCATCACGTCCCGCCAGCGCATCACGTTGTCGCACACGGTGTCGTACCACTCGCGGCCCCGCTCGGGGTCGATCATCGGGATCAGGCGTTCCAGGGTCGCCCGCGCGTCGCCGACGAGATTCACCTCGTACGGATAGCGCATCCCGACCATGTGCGGATCCAGGTCGATCTGCACGCCCCGCGCCGAGCCGAAGTCCGGCAGGAACTGCGTGTAGGGGAAGGAGGATCCGATCGTCAGCAGCGTGTCGCAGTCCCGCATCAGCTCGTACGAGGGACGCGTGCCGAGCAGTCCGATCGCGCCCGTGACGTACGGGAGTTCATCGCTGAGGACGTCCTTGCCGAGCAGCGCCTTGGCGACGCCCGCGCCGAGCACCTCGGCCATCCGCTCCACCTCGGCCCGCGCTCCCGCGGCGCCCTGACCGACGAGGATCGCCACCTTGTCACCGGTGTTGAGGACCTCCGCGGCCCGCTCGATCGACTCCTGCGAGGGAATCGCCGTCCAGGAACTGCGGTCCAGGCTGGAGGGCACCATCTTGAACTCGTGCGTGGGCGGCGTGTAGTCCAGCTCCTGCACATCGCCGGGGATGATGATCGCGGTGGGGCAGCGCCGCGCGTACGCGGTGCGAATCGCCCGGTCCAGCACGTTCGGCAGCTGCTCGGGGACCGTCACCGTCTCCACGAAGTCCGAGGCGACGTCCTTGAAGAGGGTGTGCAGATCGACTTCCTGCTGGTACGAGCCGCCCATCGCCGTCCGGTGCGTCTGACCGACGATCGCCAGCACCGGGACATGGTCCAGCTTGGCGTCGTACAGACCGTTCAGGACATGGATCGCGCCAGGACCGGAGGTCGCCGCGCACACTCCGACACGGCCGCTGAACTTGGCGTAACCGACGGCCTGGAACGCCGACATCTCCTCGTGCCGGGACTGGATGAAACGCGGCTGGTTCTCCGCCCGGCCCCAGGCCGCGAGCAGGCCGTTGATGCCGTCGCCGGGATAGCCGAAGACATGGTCGACCCCCCACTCGCGCAGCCGCTGCAGTACGTGATCGGAGACCTTGGTGCTCATGCCGGACCTCCCGGACGAGATGAATGGGCAGCAGCACTACGAGTCACCCTGCGCGCCTGCCGAAAACCTGAGCAGGTGTTTGCGCCCCGGGGTCACGGGCAGGCGAATCCTCAGTGCTTCGGACAGGAGGCACGTCCGTGGGAGAGGCGAACCGTCGACACGGCTGCGTTCCGTCCGGTTCCGCCGCGCGCTCCCACGGTGACCGTCCAACCCAGAGCACAAGCAAGGGAGTTGCATCGCACATGCCCACACGAGTGAGCGCGAAGCACCACCCGCATGATGACGCCCCCGACACCGCGGAGGCGTTCCGCAAGCTCAACAAGCTGCCGGCGGGCCAGCAGCGCGACACACTCCGCGAGCAGATCGTGGAGGCCTGGCTGCCGATGGCGGACCGGCTCGCGGGACGGTTCCGCAGCCGCGGTGAGAGCTTCGAGGACCTCCGTCAGGTCGCCGCCCTCGGCCTGGTCAAGGCCGTCGACCGGTACGACCCCGAGCGCGGCAACGCGTTCGAGAGCTACGCCGTGCCGACCATCACCGGCGAGATCAAGCGGCACTTCCGGGACCACATGTGGACGCTGCATGTGCCGCGTCGGGTGCAGGATCTGCGGAACCGTGTGCGCTTCGCAGTGCAGGACCTTCAGACCGTGTCGGGGCGCAGGCCCACCGTGGCGGAGATCGCCGAACACGCGGACATGAGTGAGGACGACGTCAAGGTCGGTCTGGAGGCGCTGGAGAGTTTCACGGCGCTGTCCCTGGACGCCGAGCTGCCCGGCAGCGAGGACGGCTACTCGCTGAGTGACGCGCTGGGGTCCCCGGATCCCGCGCTGGACACGGTCGTGGACCGGGAGGCCGTGAAGTCGCGCCTTGCCGCGCTGCCCGAGCGGGAGCGGGCCATTCTCTACATGCGGTTCTTCGGGGACATGACGCAGAGTCGGATCGCCGAGCAGCTGGGGATCTCGCAGATGCATGTGTCACGGCTGATCAGCCGGTGTTGCGGGCGGGTCCGGGAGCAGGTGCTCCGGGACGTGGCGTAGTTCCTGCAACGGGGGACGCCCCTTCCCGGGGTTTCACCCGCACGGCCGCCTTTCGTCCCGCTAATGGTGTCCGGCCGCGCGCGGGTCTTCGCCGGGCGGGCTGTGATGGCTGCGGGGCGCGTGTCCGCGCGTCCCGCAGTCGTCCGGCTGAGGAGCCCGCGCCATGCGCCGTCGCGTCCGTGTCCTGTCCGCTCTCGCCCTGGGGGGTGTCCTCCTGGGGTTCGCCGCCTCGTCGGCCTTTGCGGAACCGGCCGCGGAGGTCAGCCCCAACAGCACTCGTCCGGGCGGGAGCATCACCGTCTCGGTCACCTGTGATCCCACCGGGGGGCCCGCGCCCGCCACCCTGGACGCCACCTCGCAGGCCTTCGAGGAGGGCACCGTCGCCCTGGCCAAGGTCGCCGGCGACCTTGGCCAGGGCGACGGTGCCGCCGGGCCCGCCTACCGGGGCACCGCTCGGATCGCCTCCGCCGAGGAGCTCGAAGGCGGTGTCGAACCCGTGGGACCGGACACCGCGTGGACCGTCGACGGGACCTGTCCTGCCGCGCCCGGGGGCCAGGGCAAGCAGTGGAGCGCGACCTTCACCGTCGCCAAGGGCGGTGACACCACCCCGCGGCCGTGTGTGACCGAGGAGGACCGGGAGTCCTGCCCGCCGGCGGTCGTCAGCCCGCGGCCCTGCATGACCGAGGAGGACCGGGAGTCCTGCCCGCCCGCGGTCGTCCAGAAGGGTGTACGGGCTGGGGAGGGGGGTACCTTCACCGACTCCGTGCCCGCCCTGGTCGCCGGCGGGGTGCTGATCGCGGGCGCGCTGGGAGGTGCCGGGTACCGGCTGCGGCGCAAGGGATCAGCGGCCCGCGTCTGATCTCGTACCGTACGTACCAGGAGGGAGTCAGGGTGGCGCGGATGGTTCCCGAGAGCCATGGCCCCGTCCGGTACGGGCCGCCGCTGCCCGGGGACGGGCTGCCCGTGCTGCCCGAGCTGTCCGCCGTGCTGGCCGCTGCCGCCGCCCGCGCCGAGAGCGAGCCCGTCGGCGGGGGAGGGGCCCTGATCGACGCCGCCTGCGGCCACTGGGACCGGCGTGGGCTGCCCGCCGTGCCCGACCGTGTGGTCGCCGCCCCGGGCGCGCCCGCCCTGCTGCTCGCGCTGACCGCCGCGCTCGGCGGCGACGTCCTGGTGCCCCGGCCCTGCGCGGCCTGGTGGGCGCCGTACGCACGCCTGTTGGGCAGACCCGTCTTCCATGTCGCCACCCCGGCCGAGTGCGGCGGGGTGCCCGATCCGTACGCCCTGCTGGAGACCGTGCGCCGGGTCCGCGCCGAGGGCGGTGATCCGCGGCTGCTGGTGCTGTCGGTCGCCGACGATCCCACCGCCACCGTGGCGCCGCCCGAGGTGCTGCACGAGACCGTCGAGGCCGCCGCGGGCGAGGGCCTGCACCTGGTCAGCGACGAGACCTGGCGGGACACCCGGCACGCCCCGCACGACTCCGTGCTGCTCAGCCCCGCCGAGATGCTGCCGGAGCGGGTCACCGTCGTCACCGACCTGGCTGGCGCCCTGCTGCCGCCGGGCTGGCCGGCCGCGGTCGCCCGGTTCCCCCCGGGCGACGTCGGCGAAGGCCTGCACGCGCGTGTGCTCGACGTGCTCACCGCGCTCGGCGCCCGGGTCGCGGGCCCCGTCGCCGCCGCGGCCGGGTACGCCCTCACCGAGCCCGAGCCGGTCACCGCACGCCGGGCGGCCGCCGTACGCCTGCACGCGCGCATGGCCGCCGCCCTGCACACGACCGTCGTCGACGCGGGAGCCGTGGCCCGCCCCCCGCAGGCCGGCCGCCATCTCTACGTCGATCTGGGCCCCCTGCGCACCGCGCTCGGCGCGCACGGCGTCGGGGACGCCCAGGATCTGGAGGACTTCCTCACCGCCCGGCTCGGCATGCCCGCGCCCGGCGGTCATCGCTTCGGCGACGACCTCGGGGCACCACGCGTGCGGCTGTCCACCGGGGATCTGCTGGGCGGCACGGACGAGGAACGCGCGGAATGCCTCGATTCACCCGCGCCGTTGGAACTGCCACATGTGCACCGCGCGTTGATCCATGTGAAGTCGGTCTTCGACGATCTCCGCGACGACGCTCAGCGATGGGAGTCTCCTCGATGACGCAGCAGTCCGAGTCGACCACGAAGGAAGTCGACAGCCCCGCGCCCACATCACCGTTTCCGCCGCTCGCCGCACCCCGCCCGCTGGGCGAGCGACGGGTGTGGCCGCGCACCTTCCACGACCGGCTGACCGCCCCGCTGCCCGGCCTGAAGGCCATGGCCCGGTTCGCCCGCGAGGGCGCCGTGCGCCCCGGCCGCGAAGGCCTCGCCGACCTTCCTCTGCTGCCCTTCGAACCCGGTCCACTGCCCCGCGTCGATGCCCGCGCGGTCGCCGTCTCCTGGGCGGGGCACGCCAGTTGGGTCATCCGGATCGGCGGACTCACCGTCCTCACCGACCCGGTCTGGTCCCGTCGCATCATCGGCACCCCGGCCCGTATCACCCCGGTCGGCATCGACTGGGACGCGCTCCCGCGCGTGGACGCGGTCGTCATCAGCCACAACCACTACGACCATCTGGACGCCCCCACCCTGCGCCGACTCCCGCGCGACACCCCCGTGTTCGTGCCCGCCGGCCTCGCCCGCTGGTTCCACCGCCGCCGGTTCACCTCCGTCACCGAACTGGACTGGTGGGAGGCGTCCGAACTGAACGGCGTCCGCTTCGACTTCGTCCCCGCCCACCACTGGTCCAAGCGCAGCCTCACCGACACCTGCCGCAGCCTGTGGGGCGGCTGGGTCCTCACGGCCCCCAAGGGCCGACGCGTCTACTTCGCGGGCGACACGGGCTACGGCCACTGGTTCGCCCGCATCGGCCGCCGCTACCCCGGAATCGACCTGGCCCTGATGCCGATCGGCGCCTATGACCCCCGCTGGTGGCTGAGCGACGTCCACTGCGACCCGGAGGAGGCGGTGAGGGCCACGCTGGACGTGGGGGCGCGCAGGATGGCCCCGATGCACTGGGGCACGTTCGTCCTGTCCGCGGAGCCGGTACTGGAGCCGCTGAAGAGGGTGCGGGCGGCATGGGAGAGGGCGGGCTTGGAGCGGGGGGACCTGTGGGACCTGCCGGTGGGCGGCTCACGGGTACTGGAGTTCACCCAGACGTCCGAACCCGCCGCCACACACTGGGCGCCGCGCTGATGAGCAGCGTCAGCGCCACCGCCGCGACCACCCCCTCCCAGGGCTCCGGAAACAACGACCCGCCGAGAATCCCGATCAACTGATACGTAACAGCCCACGCCAGGCACGCCGGAAGGTTCCCCCGCGCGAACCTCCGCATCGGCCACTTCGCGACAAGGCACGCCAGCATCACCGGGAGCCGGCCCGCCGGCATCAGCCGGGACAGCACCAGCACCGCCACACCGTGATCCGCGAGCTTCTGCTGTGCCTGTGCCAGCCGCTCCTCCGGTGCCCGCGACCGGATCGCCTCCAGCCACCGCGACCCGTTCTTCGACCCCATCCCCCGCCGCCCGAGCCAGTACAGCGTCACATCGCCCAAAAACGCGGCCAGCGACGCCGTGACGAAGACCATCGCCAGCGCGAACGGCGCCGTCTGATGAAACGCCACCACCGCAGCCGTACTCACCAACGCCCCCGTCGGCACGACCGGAACCAGCGCCCCCAGCAACACCAGCACGAACAGCGTCGGATAGCCGATCGCCTGCTGAGTGGACTCGGTCGACACCGTGTCCGCCGCCGCCGCGAGCCAGCTCACGCGGCCACCCCCAGCCGTACGCTCTCGCCGTGCCCGAGCCGGTGCACGGCGACGTCCGGAGCGCGCTCGGCGGCGAGCCGGACGAACTCGTCGCCCGGCGCGTGGAACTCATGGGGGCGGACGGCGTCCATGCCGATCGGCCAGTACGTGCCGTAGTGCACGGGCACCGCGCTGCGCGGGCCGAGCCTGGCCAGGGCCTCCGCCGCGCGCCCCGCGTCCAGGTGGCCCTCGCCGAGATATGGCCCCCAGCCGCCCACCGGCAGCAGCGCCACATCGACCGGCCCGACTTCCTCGGCCATCTCGTCGAACAGGCCGGTGTCCCCGGCGAAGTAGGTGCGGGCCTCGCCCTCGATGACGTAGCCGAGGGCGGGGGAGTGGTGGCGTCCGACGGGCAGCCGCCGTCCGTCGTGGCGGGCGGGCACGGCGCGCACCCGCAGGGCGCCCACCCGCGTCACATCGCCGGGCTCCACCTCGGTGACCCGTAGCCGGGTGAGCCGGCGCAGCCCCGGCACGGCTCGGGGTGCGCCCCGGGGCACAAGCAGGCGCGTGCCCTCCGGGAGCCGCGCCAGGGAGGGAACGTGCAGGTGGTCGGCGTGGAGGTGGGAGACCAGCGCGACGTCCGCACGCCAGGCGCCGGGTGGGGGGAGCGCGCCCCGGCGCCGGCGCAGATGCGCGAGCCGGCGTGCGAACAGGGGGTCGGTGAGCACGCGTACGTCCGAGTCGGCGACCGTGCAGGTGGCGTGCCCCCACCAGGTGATCTCCACGGGCACCTCTTTGCCTCCTTCGCGCGACTCCCCCGAAGCCTACGGGCAGGAGTAGTGTCGGCGCCTGAAACCCGGAGGTGAGGGGGACGCCATGGGACCGGTGCGGGTCACGGCGATCGCGAGTCTGACGCCGCTTGAGGAACTGGACGCCGATCCCTTTCTGGTGGACTCCCGCAGCCAGCACGCGATCTGCGCGCGGTGGGCGGCGGAGCGGGGATACACCGTGAGCCGGGAACTGCTGGTCCGCAAGCTGCGGCCCGACCACTGCGTGCTCTGGGACGGGGTCCGGCCCGGCGTCGACCTGTTCGTGGTGCCCAGCCGGCGCGTGCTGGAGAGCGCTCTGTCCTCCGCCGAGGAGTTCACCGCGGAGTGCGCGCGGCGCGGGGTGCGGATGGAGACGGTGGGCTGCGAGGAGCCCCGGTACGACTCCCAGATGAAGGCCCGGGTGCACCGGAGACTGTCGCTGCCGACGGCGGGTTACGACGGGCGGTAGGTCCCGCACGTCCATATGACAAGGTGGAGACAGGCCCGCCTGGCTGTCGGGTCGGGACGTGAGGTGTGCGGGGCGTGCTTGGGCGGCGTTGGCGGCGGGTTACCCGCCAGGTCGGGCGCAGCGTCGCGGTGTGGGCGGTGTCGACGCTCACCATGCTGGTGCTCGCCGGGATCCTGCCGGACTTCCAGTTGCAGTCGGCGGACGGTGACAGCGCGACCCGGATCGCCGTCACCGCCGCGTTCGGCGCCGGTGCCTTCGGTGTGCTGTCGGCCCTCGTCTGGCCGCTCCTCGTACGGCTGCTGCTGCTCGTGCCCGCGCTCGTCCTCGGCCTGCTGGTCTTCTTCCTCAACGGCGCCCTCCTGCTGGTCGCCCTGCGGCTGAACCCCGCCGAGCGCGGCGCCGCAGCCTGGGAGACCGCCGTGGTGGTCGCCGCCGTGATGTCCGCGGTCGCCTCCGCCACCGGCGCCGCCCTCGCCGTACGCGACGACGACGCCTACCGTCGCCGGCTGTACCGCCTGGCCGACCGCCGGCGTGGCACCGGGCCGCCGTGTCCGTCCACCCCGGGCACCCTCTTTCTGCAGCTCGACGGGGTGGGGCATGACGTGTTGCGGGACGCCGTCGGCACGGGGCTGATGCCGACCCTCGCCCGCTGGACCGGCGGCGAGCGCCCCACCCACCGGCTCACCCCGTGGCGCACCGACTGGTCAAGCCAGACCGGCGCCAGCCAGCTCGGCATCCTGCACGGCAGCAACCACGACGTCCCGGCGTTCCGCTGGTACGAGAAGGACAGCCGGGAGGTGATGGTGTGCAACCGCCCGACCAGCGCCGCCGAACTCCAGCGCCGTGCCGTCAGGGCGTCCGGCGACGGCGGACTGCTCACCGCCGACGGCGCCAGCCGCGGCAACCTGTTCAGCGGCGGCGCCGACGAACAGGCCCTGGTGCTGTCCATCGCCACCAAGCGCCGCAGCCGCGAGAACCGCTCCCGCGCGGGCTACTTCGCCTACTTCTCCGACCCGGCCAACGCGGTGCGCACCGCGCTGTCGTTCATCGCCGAGGCCGGCCGTGAGATCGGCCAGTCCACCGGGGCCCGGCTGCGCAAGGCCCGCCCGCGGGTCTCGCGCGGCGGTCTCTACCCCTTCGTACGGGCCTTCGCGACCGTCGTCGAACGGGACGTCGTCGTCGCCGCGGTCATGGGCGACATGCTCGCCGGGCGCACCGCCGTCTATGCCGACCTCGTCGCCTACGACGAGGTGGCCCACCACTCGGGCCCGGTGAGCCGGGACGCCGAGAAGGTCCTCGAACGCCTCGACCGGGCGCTGGAACTCATCGAGAACGTCGCCGAGCACGCCCCGCGGCCGTACCGGATCGTCGTGCTCTCCGACCATGGGCAGAGCCCCGGCGAGACGTTCCGCTCCCGCTACGGCCTCACCCTCGGCGACCTGGTACGCGCCGGCTGCGGACTGCCCGTGCCGCGCAAGGCGCAGCGCACGCACAGCGGCGCCGAGGCCCGCGCTGCCGTGCGCGCCGCCCTGCGTATCCCGGTGGAGGAGCGCGGCGAGAAGTACCGTCCCATCCGCCGCTCCGAGCCCATCGTGCTGGCCTCCGGGAACCTCGGCCTGATCTCCTTCCCCGATGTCCCCCACCGGATGACCAAGGAGGAGATCGACGCCCGCCACCCCGCCCTGCTGACCACGCTCGCCAACCACCCCGGCATCGGCTTCCTGCTGGTCCGCAGCGAGCCGCACGGCGGGGTCGTGCTCGGCCCGTTCGGCACCGAGATCCCCCTGGACCGCCTCGACCAGGACCCGGGCCCGCTCGCCCCCTTCGGGCCCGGCGCCGCGGACGCCGTGCGGCGCACCCACTCCTTCCCGCACACCGCCGACATCATGGTCAACTCCATGTACGACCCCGCCGACGGCGAAGTCCTCGCCTTCGAGGAGCAGATCGGCTCGCACGGCGGACTCGGCGGCGCCCAGGGCAAACCCTTCCTGCTCTCCCCCCTCGCCCTGTCCGCGCCGGCCGAGGAGGGGGCGGAGCTGGTCGGCGCCGAGCAGATCCACCGTGTACTGCGCCGCTGGCTGGAGGAGGCGGGCGGGCCGCAGGTGCCGGTGGAGAGGGCGGCCGAGGAGCGGGCGGCCTGAACCGGATAAATCAGGTGACTACGCCAGCCTTCAATTGAGAACCTCGACGGCGAGCAACCACCTACGCGAGAGCGGCGCCGGTTCAGGCGCAAAGAAGGGAGCCTCTGCTTTGCAGGCTGCTGTGACCGTCACCCCCGCCCGTCTTCCGGAACTTCTCCTCGGCCTCGCCACCGTGCGGCCGGTGTTCGTCTGGGGTGCTCCCGGCATCGGAAAGTCCTCGCTGGTGCGGGACTTCGCCGAGTCGCTGGGCCTGGAGTGCGTGAGTCTGCTCGGTACCCAGCTCGCGCCCGAGGACCTGATCGGCGTGCCGCAGATCCGCGACGGGCGGTCGGTGTTCTGCCCGCCGGAGACCATCGCCCGCGACGAGCCGTACTGTCTGTTCCTGGACGAGCTGAACGCGGCCACCCCGGATGTGCAGAAGGCGTTCTACTCGCTGATCCTGGACCGCCGTATCGGCAACTACGAGCTGCCCAAGGGGTCCATCGTCATCGGGGCCGGCAACCGCGCCACCGACAACGCGCTCGCCCGCCCGATCGCCTCCGCGCTGGTCAACCGGCTCACCCATGTGCATCTGGAGGCCTCGCCCAAGGACTGGCTGGTCTGGGCCGGGAACAACGGCGTCCACCCCTGGGTGGTGGACCATCTCACCGACCGGCCCGACCAGCTGTGGTCCAAGCCGCCCAAGACCGAGGAGCCGTTCTCCACGCCGCGCTCCTGGCACATGCTCTCCGACGCGCTGCACTCCTTCGGGCGCGGCCTGGACGAGGAGACCCTGAAGGTCCTCGCCCACGGCACGCTGACGCCCGCCCACGCGACCGCGTTCTGCGGATACGTCAAGATCGTCCGCAGCCAGTTCGGCATCGAGGCGATCATCAAGGGCGACGCCCGCTGGCCGAACCGTCTTGAGGACCGCGATCTGCTCTACTACCTCGCCGACTCCTTCCGCGGCCGGCTGATCAAGGAACTGCCCGCGAGCAAGGAGCACATGTCGGCGAACGGCCGTCAGACCGCCTACCGCGCCAAGTCGCTGCTCGTGCAGCTCGCGGAGATCTCCGTCGAGGTCGCCCAGACCGTCATCGCCTCCGACGCCGACGGCAACCCCGTACTGCCCTCGTGGTTCCTCGTCGAGGCGGCCCGGGACATGCCGCGGCTGGTGGAGGCGCGCCGGTGAGCCGTCAGCGGCCCAAGAAGCGGGACCTCGCGGCGGAGGCCTTCGCCGAGGGAATGCGCCTGGTGAAGGCCAACCCGGCGCTGGCGGCCGTGGAGTTCGACGTCTGCCGCCAGGAGAACTGCGTACTGGCCCCGCGTGAAGGGCTCGTACGCGTCTGTTCCTCCGCCACCCTGCACGTCCATCCGGACCGCCTGGCCGACCCGGCCGCCTGGGCCTGGGCCCTCGCCCACGCCGTCCTCCACCTCGGCTTCGGTCATGTTCCGGCGGCCAAGGGCGAGCGCGTCCAGCCCGACGCCTGCGAGCTCGCCGCCCGCTGTGTCGTCGTCAACCGCTTCCTGCTCGGCTTCACCATCGGCAAGACCCCGGAGAACCTCCCGGCCTCCTACCCCGACGGTGACGAGGAGCAGCTCACCGCGCGCTGGCGCCGCGACGGCATCCCGGCCGCGTACGAGCGCTGCGGCACCGCGGGCGGCGAGCCCGACCTGCGCCTCGTGGAGTGGCACGGCTGGTACGGGCAGCCGCCGGACCACCAGCTGGCCTTCGCCACCGCGCTGACCCGGACCGTGTCCGCGGCGATGGACATGGCGGGCGGCCGCCGCGAGGGCCTGGACGGTGAACCGGCCCGGCAGCGCCCCTGGCAGCGCGCCCTGAGCTGGTTCATCGCCTCCTACCCGCTGCTCGCCGGGATCGCGGCCGGCGTCAAGCTGGTCGCCGACGCCGAACTCGCCCGCGCGCACGCCATCTCCGTCGCCGCGGTGAACGCCGAGGCGGGCGAGATCTACATCAACCCGCTCTCCTCCTTCGAGGACGAGGAGTGGCGGTTCATCCTCGCCCACGAGATGCTGCACGCCGCCCTGCGCCACGGCGACCGCTGCGGCTCCCGTGACCCGTACCACTTCAACGTCGCCTGCGACTACGTCATCAACGGCTGGCTGAAGGAGATGGACGTCGGCACCATGCCCGAGGGCCTGCTGTACGACGCCCGGCTCGCGGGCCTGTCCGCCGAGGAGGTCTACGACCGGCTCGCGGGCGACCCGCGCCGGATGCGCCGCCTTGCCACCCTGCGCGGCAAGGGCGTCGGAGACATCCTCGGCGGCCCGCTGTGCCCGCCGGGCGACTTCGTCGACCTCGACGAGTTCTACCGGCGCGGCCTGTACCAGGGCCTGGATCTGCACCAGCGGCAGGAACGCGGCTTCCTGCCCGGCGGCCTGGTCGAGGAGATCCGCGCGCTCAGCCATCCGCCGCTGCCCTGGGACGCGCAACTGGCCCGCTGGTTCGACGAGTTCGTGCCCCGCCCGGAACCGGTACGGACGTACGCGCGCCCGGCGCGCCGCCAGGCGTCCACGCCCGACATCCCGCGCGCGGGACGGTACTTCCCGCCCGAGGAGATCGCCCGCTGCACCTTCGGCGTGGTCCTGGACACCTCCGGCTCCATGGACCGGGTCCTGCTCGGCAAGGCGCTCGGCGCCATCGCCTCCTACGCCGACGCCCGGGACGTCCCCGCCGCGCGGGTCGTGTTCTGCGACGCGGCCCCGCACGACGCGGGATATGTGCCAGTCACCGACATCGCCGGGCGGGTGCGGGTGCACGGCCGGGGCGGCACGGGGCTCCAGCCGGGCATCGATCTGCTGCACCGGGCGGACGACTTCCCGCCCGGCGCGCCGGTCCTGGTCATCACGGACGGCTGGTGCGATGTCCTCAGGGTGCGGCGCGAGCACGCCTACCTGATCCCGCAGGGCGCCCGGCTGCCGTTCACCGCACGCGGGCCGGTCTTCCGGGTGAGCTGAGCCGGAATGTGGTCGGATGGTGCACACGGACCCCGAACACGGGACCTCACTGAAGGGATTCATCGTGGCAACCACGCGCTCCGCACACACCGTGTGGGAAGGCAACCTGTTCCAGGGCAACGGCGTCGTCACCTTCGACTCCTCCGGCGCAATCGCCGCGCAGCCGGTGTCGTGGCCGTCGCGTGCCGAGGCGGCGAACGGCAAGACCAGCCCGGAGGAGCTGATCGCGGCCGCGCACTCCAGCTGCTACTGCATGGCCTTCTCCAACGGCCTCGACAAGGCCGGCACCCCGCCCACCAAGCTGGTCACCTCCGCGGACGTGACCTTCCAGCCCGGTGAGGGCATTACCGGTATCCACCTCACCGTCGAGGGCACGGTGCCCGGCATCAGCGAGGAGGACTTCCTCGCCGCCGCCGAGGACGCCAAGGCCAACTGCCCGGTCAGCCAGGCCCTCAAGGCAGTCCCGATCACCCTCACCGCGAAGCTCGCCTGAGCGTCGGGGATCATGGCTCGCGCAGGCCGCCCGTCCGGGGCGGCCTGCGCGACGTCCGTTCGGGGTATGACATGGACGCCGACGAGTCGGAAGGACCGCGATGGTGACGGGAACGGCAGGCAGCGCCACGGTGCTTGACTCCGCCACTCGGGAACTCACCCGCATTCTCCTGCTGTTCAGCCTGGGCTGCCGCATCCGCCCGCCCGAACCCGCCCCCGAGGGCCTCGTCGACCGGTTCCCGTTCGGCCGGTTCCGGCCGCACCTGGAGTCCGGCGAGGCGGTGCTGCCCGTACCGGTGCTCACCGAGCGCATAACCCCCGGCGACCTCAGGCTGCCCGACGGGGACCACGGCCTTGCCCTCGCCTCCGTCGACCTCCTCGTCGCCGCCACCCCGCGCGGGGACGCCACCCTGCTTCTGGACTGCGAGTTCGCCGGGGACACGGACGCGCTCGCCGTCGCCTCCTGGCTCGCCACCACCTGCTTCGAGCGCGAGTACCTGCGACTCGGGGACCGGGCGCTGCTGGACGTGCTGCAGGAGCGCCTGGGCCTGACGGATCCCCTCACCTTCGGGCTCAACGTGCACCAACTCGTCTTCCCCGGCGGCCGCTTGCGCGAGGAACTCCTCGCCCACGACGACGAGGCCCGTCAGTCCGCCCTGCTCAACGGCATCATCTACCGCGGCAAGATGCCGGCCCGGGCCGCCGACCGGCTCACGGTCAGCGTGCCGCCCAACCTCAGGAACCACGGCGTCACCCTCTCCGCCCACGGCCGCGGTGTCTCCGTCCAGGCGGGCTGGGCCGTCCACGTGGAGAACGGCCTGGCCGTGGTCGCCCTCGGCATGATGTCCGCACTGGCCGTCCTGCAGCGCACCCGGCTCGCGGCCTTCGCGATGATGAAGCAGAACGAACAGGCCCTGACCGACTCGCCCTCCGAGATCCGCCAGCTGATCTCCCGCCTGTCGGACGGCGTGAACGAGCTCCAGCTGGACCTCGCCTTCGGGGTCGAGGCGTACGTCGACAGCCTGCTGATCCCGGAGATGCTCACGGAGGGCTTCCAGTCGTCGCTGCGCGACACCCTCGGTATCCGCGACAGCCTCGACAACTCGGCGCGCATGGTCGAGCGCCTGACCTCCGTCATCAACGCCCGCTCGGCCGCCCTGGACGCCGCCCTCGCGGAACGGGACGAGCGGCAGAACCGCGTCATCTCCGCGCTGGTCGCGGCGGCCACCCTGATCGCCCTGCCACCGACCCTGCTGCTGGCGTTCTTCGGCGTGAACGCCACGAACGTGGACGAGGGCCGCTCCATCCTCGACCTCGGCCGGTACGGCCCCGCGTACGCTCTGGCCTGGCTGCCCTTCGTCGTGCTGGTCGTGATCGGATACTTCCTGCTCCGGAAGGTCAGCAGACGGCCCGGCACCCTGCTGCCCGCGTCCGACCCGCCGACCGCTCCGGTGCCCGCACCTCGTACCTCGACCGGGAGTTGACCGATCATGCCGCGACGACCCGCCGTCTCCGCCCACCGCGGCGGCTCCGAACGCGCCGGCGCCGCCACCTGGGAGGCGTACGAGGACGCGCTGCTCAGCGGCGCGGAGTACGTCGAGTTCGACATCCGGCGGACCGCGGACGGCGTCCTCGTCGTCTACCACGACGCCCGCGCCGACCACACCGGGCCGCCGCTGTCGACGATCACCCACGCCGAGCTGAGCGAGCGGACCGGATACGCGGTACCGGTCGTCGACGAGGTCATGGAGCTGATCGCGGGCAGACTCGCCGGCCACCTCGACCTCAAGGAGGTCGGCTACGAGCGCGAGGTGATCGACCGGGCCGTCGCCCTGCTCGGGGAGGACGGCTTCGTCGCCACCACCCTGGAGGACCGTTCCGTCGCCGCGATCTCCCGGGCCTTCCCCGGGGCGCGCACGGCACTGTCGCTCGGGCGGAACCGCGACGAGATCGGCTGGGCCCGGCTCCCCGGGACCCGGCTCAGCGAGCTGCTGCCGATGCGGCGCGTGCGGGCTTGTGGGGCCGGCGGAGTCGCGGTGCACCAGCAGCTCGCGCGGGCAAGCGTGCTGCGGGAGGCGACCCGGCACGGCCTGTTCTCCATGGTGTGGACGGTCAACGACGACACCCTGATGCGGACCTTCCTCGACCACCCGCGCGTGGACGTGCTGATCACCGACCGGCCCCGGCGGGCCGTGGCCCTGCGCGGCGAGCCGCGGGAGCCGGAGCGGGTGATCGGCTGAGTGTCCGCACCCTGGGTACCCGCACCATTGCACCATTGACAAGAGCGCACTCAAGTTTTGTGCTGGAGTTCCGGAAGTGCCCTGGCGGAAGGGGACAGCGATGGGACGTGCGGTCGGTATCGATCTCGGGACCACGAACTCCGTGGTGGCCGTGCTGGAGGGCGGCGAACCCACCGTCGTCGCCAATGCGGAGGGGGCCAGGACCACACCGTCGGTCGTGGCCTTCGCCAAGAACGGCGAGGTGCTCGTCGGCGAGGTGGCCAAGCGGCAGGCGGTGACCAACGTCGAGCGGACCGCCCGCTCGGTCAAGCGCCACATGGGCGACGGCGACTGGCGCTTCCCGCAGGAAGGCTCCGTCGACGGCACCCGCTACCGCGCCCAGGAGCTGTCGGCGCGGGTGCTGCAGAAGCTGAAGCGGGACGCCGAGTCCTATCTCGGCGAGGACGTCACCGACGCCGTGATCACCGTCCCGGCCTACTTCGACGACGCCCAGCGGCAGGCGACCAAGGAGGCCGGGGAGATCGCGGGCCTGAACGTGCTGCGGATCATCAACGAGCCGACCGCCGCGGCCCTGGCCTACGGCCTGGACCGGGGCGAGGAGCAGACCGTCCTCGTCTTCGACCTCGGCGGCGGCACCTTCGACGTCTCCCTGCTGGAGATCGGCGACGGCGTCATCGAGGTCAAGGCCACCAACGGCGACACCCACCTCGGCGGCGACGACTGGGACCAGCGGGTCGTCGAGCATCTGGTGAAGAAGTTCAAGGGGCAGTACGGCATCGACCTCGGCAACGACAAGATGGCCCTGCAGCGGCTGCGCGAGGGCGCCGAGAAGGCCAAGATCGAGCTGTCCAGCTCCTCGGAGACGACGATCAACCTGCCCTACATCACCGCCTCCGCCGAGGGCCCGCTGCACCTCGACGAGAAGATGACCCGGGCCCAGTTCCAGGAGCTCACCGCCGATCTCCTCGACCGCTGCAAGACGCCCTTCCACCAGGCGGTCAAGGACGCCGGGATCAAGCTCGCCGCGGTCGACCATGTGATCCTCGTCGGCGGCTCGACCCGGATGCCCGCCGTCACGGAACTGGTGAAGGAGCTGACCGGCAAGGACCCGCACAAGGGCGTCAACCCCGACGAGGTCGTGGCCGTCGGCGCCGCCCTGCAGGCGGGTGTGATCCGCGGTGACGTCAAGGACGTGCTGCTGCTCGACGTGACCCCGCTGTCCCTCGGTATCGAGACCAAGGGCGGCATCATGACCAAGCTGATCGAGCGCAACACCACGATCCCGACCCGGCGTTCGGAGATCTTCACCACCGCCACCGACAACCAGCCCTCGGTCGGCATCCAGGTCTACCAGGGCGAACGCGAGATCGCGGCCTACAACAAGAAGCTCGGTGTCTTCGACCTCACGGGCCTGCCGCCCGCGCCCCGGGGCGTTCCGCAGATCGAGGTCGCCTTCGACATCGACGCCAACGGCATCATGCATGTCTCCGCCAAGGACCTGGCCACCGGGCGCGAACAGAAGATGACCGTCACCGGCGGCTCGGCCCTGCCCAAGGACGACATCGACCGGATGATGCGGGACGCCGAGCAGTACGCGGAGGAGGACCGCAAGCGCCGGGAGGCCGCCGAGACCCGCAACCAGGCCGAGCAACTCGTCTACCAGACCGAGAAGTTCGTCCGCGACAACGAGGAACAGGTCCCCTCCGACACCAGGTCCGAGGTGGAATCCGCGATCACCGAGCTCAAGGGTCTCCTGGAACGCAACGCCGACACCGGCGAGTTGCGCACCGGCGTCGAGAAACTCGCCACCGTCAGCCAGAAGATGGGCCAGGCGATGTACGCCCAGGCCCAGTCGGAGCCGACCGGCCGGCAGGCCACGCCTCCGGACGAGGAAGGCGTGGTGGACGCGGAGATCGTCGACGACGAGAAGGACCAGAAGGGAGGAGCCGCCTAGTCAGGACTTCGCGCGCTCCCAGCCCCGTCGCTCCGGACGCGGGCCGAGCTGCTCGGGGTCCCGGGTGCGGTACACCACGTACGGCCGGAAGAGGTACTGCGCCGGGGCGCTGAACATGTGCACCAGCCGGCGCCATGCCGATCACGGCGTGGACCTGGTACAGCACCGGGACGCCTTCCATCAGGCCGGTGTCCGGGCTGAGGTGAACAGGCTGCGGGACCACGGGGCGATGGAGTGACGGTAGTGGTAGCCGTCGCCGGAGGCGTGGGTCAGCTTGGCGATCATGCCCATCACGATCGCCGCGACCAGCTCCGCGGTGCCGCCGTAGAGGGAGAACAGGTGGCAGGTGTGCTCGCTGACGGCGACGGCGTCCGTCCATGACTCCGGGATGACGGGCCGACGACATGGCCGGCCGGCACGAACAGGATGCCGTAGTGGAAGGCCGGGGAGGCGATGTTGAGCAGCTTCGACCCGCAGAGCCGGGAGGAGCGGGTGGTCCAGCCGTACTTGTCGTAGCGGTAGCGCCGGATCAGGCCCGCGACGAGCAGGGCGAGGACGACGTACGGCAGGACGCCTCAGAGGTCATCGGCGCACCCCGGGGCGTGCGGTCGGCAGCGCGGCGCACACGGCGTCGAGGACGGAGGCGTACGGTGTGCCGAAGTCGGTGAGCCGGGAGCGGAGTTGCTCCAGGCCGTCGCGGTGCTCGGTGAGCAGGTCGGTGTTGCCGGTGCGGGCCGCGAACTCCAGGACCGCGGGCAGGAAGTCGGGCAGCTCCTCGCCGCTGAACTCCAGGCCGTGCTCCCGGTAGACGTCCTTGAAGCGCACCAGCGACATCCCGCGGCTCCGGGTGTCCCCGTCCCGCCACCGGGTCAGGTACAGACTGTGCCGGTTCTTGAAGTCGAAGACCCGCACATAGTGCGCGGCCAGCTCCTGGGCGTCGGTCACCGCAGCGTGATCGGTGAACTCCCTCAGCTGGGGGGCGGCTTCGCGCAGCAGCGGCAGCCGGGCGCGGAAGTCGTCGTCGGGGTAGGTCAGGCAGAGCGCAGCCGCCTGGTACAGCACCGCATCCGAGGGCATCAGGCCTCCTTCGCTTCGTCCGACGTCTGCCTCTTGCGCAGGGCGTGGAAGTTCTCCACCGACACCAGCGGCAGCAGCGTGCGGCCCGAGTCATGGCCGAACGAACCGTCGCCGCCCATGCCGGGACCGCCGTCGTACTTCAGTGTGCCCGCGCGGAGTTCGGCCACCGCCTTGGCCACCGGATCGCCGAACGCCGCGCCGAGCTCCAGCAGATTGCGGCCGAAGGTCGGATACGACGGCATCCAGCCCGAGCGCGCGGACAGCGCGAGGCAGTCGGCGCCCGTCATCCCCTCGAACCGCCCCTCGCCGAGCGGCCACGCGAGCACACCGGCGGTGAAGCGGTCGTAGCGCCACTGGTCGGTGTTGAGGAACCAGTACGCGGTGCCGATCATCTGGCGCGGCGGACGCGACCAGTCGGAACCGGCCGCGAGGGTGGCCCAGCCGGTCACCGGCCGGCACTTCTCCTGGCCCACGTAGTGCGCCCGGCCGCCGCCGTTGCGGCCCTGGCAGCCGGTGAGCTGGAGCAGGGCGAGGAAGGCGCGGTAGATCGTTGTCGGTCACGTGCGCTCCCTTGCTTGCCCGTGGCTTCGAACCTAGGGCGGAGCCGGGGGGCGCACCTGCTGACGGCACCCGAACGGGTCAGGGCTTGCGGGCCACCGCCGCGTACCCGGGCACGAGGCCCTCGGCCTGGGCGGCCATGTCCTCCATGTCCTCCGGCTCCGGACGCCGGCCGGAGACCGGGATCACGCCGGGACCGCCTCCGGGCTCGGATCGGGCGTGACCTGCGACAGGACCAGGAAGCCGACGGGTGCGAGAGCGTCGGTGTACCGCTTCAGCAGGCCGTGGGCCTTGTCGCCGAGGTCCAGATCCTCGGCCGCGCCCGGCCGAGGATGGTGTCGGGGTCACGGACGTCCGCCTGCAGATGACGCGCGGCGCCCTCGGTGGAGCCGCGCAGCAGTGCCTCGGCGTGCCGCAGCACGATCGGGTCGTTGTCCACGTACACCACGGTTCAGGTTCGGCTCGGTGGGAATGCCCGTGCCGATGTCCAGGAACTGACGGATCCCCGCCTCGGCGGCGGCCGGATCGCCCGGTGCATGAACCTGCGGTTTGCGCGCGCGCCGCGCAGGACCGTGCCGTAACAGGATGCGGGCGGCTGGTGTCGACGTCCGTCGTACGGTGTCGTCGCCTCGGGGCTCAGAAGTCCGCGCGGCGCGCCCTGAGGAGCTTCTTCGTGCGGTCCGCGGAGGCCGCGCCCGTGGACATGTGGTCCAGGACCTCCAGATGGGCCGCGACCTCCGTGCGGGAGTCCAGGTAGAGGGCGCCGGTAAGGTACTCGGTGAAGACCATGTCGGGCAGTTCGGGCTCGGCGAAGCGGAAGAGGGTGAAGGGCGCGTAGGTGCCGGGGTGCGGGCCGCGGGCGAACTCGGCGACCTGGAGGGTGACACGGTCGCGCTCGGCGAACTCCAGGAGCCGGTCGAGCTGTTCGCGCATCACCGAGGTGTGGTCGCTCACCGGCCGCCGCAGCACCGTCTCATCCATGATCACCCAGACGTGCGGGCGGTCCGGGCTCTCCAGCAGCCTCTGCCGCTCCATGCGCAGGGCCACATGGCGCTCTATCGCCGCGGGCCCTGTCTGCCCTATCGTGCCCGCCTCCAGCACGGCGCGCGCGTAGTCCTCGGTCTGGAGCAGGCCCGGCACGAAGTGCGGCTCGTAGGAGCGGATCATCCGCGCCGCGCCCTCCAGGCTCACATACAGGCTGAACCAGTCCGGCAGCACATCGTGGTACCGCTGCCACCAGCCCGGCTGGTTCGCCTCCTCGGCCAGCGAGACGAACGCCGCCGCCTCCTCCTCGGGCACCTCGTACGTGTCCAGCAGCACCTGCACGTACGGGATCTTCAGGGAGACCTCGGCCATCTCCATCCGCCGTACCGTCGCCGGGGCCACGCGCAGGACCTTCGCGGCTTCCTCGCGCTTGAGCCCGGCCGCCTCCCGGAGCTCCTGCAACCGCTTGCCGAGCACCACCTGACCCACGGTCGGCGCAGGCCGCCGCTCACTCACGCCACGCCTCCCCTACGCGCCGAAGTACCCGTGCAGTGTGCCACGTTCCGCTTCCACGCTCACCGGTTCGGCGGTGAGGCGCTCGCCACGGCCGGGCCCGGCATTACCCGGGAGGTAATCGACCCTGTCCGGCAGGCGCGGGATCGTTGCCTCACCGGGCTCCGGATCGGCGCACTCCGATCCGGAACCCGGGTTCCAGCACCGTGGATCCGAACCCGGCGGAGGGTGATTCGTCATGTCCGCGACCCAGCTTGCCTCGCTCGCCCGGACCTTGGACCCGCAGGCCGTGCTCCGCCGGTTCCTCGCCCTCGACGCGGTGGTGACGGGCGCCAACGCCCTTGCCTACCTGGCCGCTTCCGGCCCGCTCGGGCGGCTGCTCGGGGTCGACTCGACGCTGCTGCTCGAACTCGGCGTGTTTCTGGCCGTGTACGCCGGCGGCGTCGGATGGCTGGCCTCCCGCGCCCGGCCCGCCACCTTCCCGGTACGGGTCGTCATCGAGGCCAACTTCGCCTGGGCCGCGCTGAGTCTGCTCGCCCTCGCGGTGTGGCTGTCGCCGACCGCCACCGGCGCGGTGTGGACCGTGATGCAAGCGCTCACCGTCGCCGGGTTCGCCGCGCTCCAGCACCTGGCGCTGAAGGGCCGTCAGGGCATCAGTGACTGAAGGTACTTGACCGTCGCCGGGTCGGCAGGGAGCAGTGTCTCGATGGCCAGTTCGGCGACGGTCACGTCCATCGGGGTGTTGAAGGTGGAGATCGAGGAGATGAAGGACAGCGTCCGACCCCCGTGCTCGATCCGGAGCGGGAGCGCGAAGTACGGGACCGGGTCGGCGGGTTCCTCGCTCGGGTCCTCCTCCGGCACCGGGTAGGCGGCGACCTCCTCGTACAGCTTCCGCAGCGGTTCCGAGCGGTGCAGGGCGATCTGCCGCTGCATCTGCTCCAGCAGATGGCCCCGCCACTCACGGAGGTTGCGGATGCGCGCTGCCAGGCCCTCGGGGTGGAGGGTCAGACGCATCGCGTTCAGCGGCGGAGCCAGCAGGTGCTCGGGGATGCCGTCGAGCAGCATCAGGATGCCCCGGTTGGCCGCGAGGACGTTGTACATCGCGTCCACCACGATCGCCGGGTAGGGCTCA
Organism: Streptomyces sp. P17; assembly: GCF_032436805.1. NCBI lineage: Bacteria > Bacillati > Actinomycetota > Actinomycetes > Kitasatosporales > Streptomycetaceae > Streptomyces > Streptomyces sp. P17. Next base: position 91,140 of record NZ_JAVRBF010000006.1, read on the forward strand.
TAGCCCTGGATCAGCCGCTCCATGCCCTGGCGTACGGCGTCCAGCGCCGGGTCGTCCAGCGGGGTCTCCGGGTAGCGCGGGGCGTAACCGGCGGCCAGCAGCAGGGCGTTGCGCTCCCGGACCGGCACGTCCAGGTGCTCGGCGAGCCGCAGCACCATCTCCTCGCTCGGCCGGGAACGGCCCGTCTCGATGAAGCTGATGTGCCGGGCCGAGGAGCCGGCGCGCAGCGCCAGCTCCAGCTGGCTGACCCGGCGCTGCTCCCGCCAGGCCCGCAGCAGCGGCCCGACGCCCCGGTCGGTGGAAGTGACGGTCATGACACGACCGTAGACGACACACCGGCACGCAGGGGAAGCCACCCTTCTGACCAGGGCTTCGGCAGTGTCTGTGTGGCAGTCTTGAAGGGAACCCGCCGATGGTGTGGCGCAGCCCAGGAAGGAGCGGCGTATGGCCGTGGAACCGCTGTCGCAGAAGGAGATCGAGGACCGCCTCGCGGAACTGCCGGGCTGGTCCCTCGACGGGGACCGCATCGCCCGTTCCTACCGTCTTTCCTCGCACTTCGCGGCCACCGCGATGGTCGTCCACATCGCCCAGGTCCAGGAGGAGCTCGACCACCACTCCGACCTCACACTCGGCTACAACACCGTCTCCCTGACGGTGAACACCCACAGCGTGGGCGGCGCGGTCACCGAGAAGGACTTCGAGCTGGCCCGCAGGGTCGAGGAGCTGGCTCCGGGACACGGGGCCGAGTGAGGGGCGCGTGCTCGACTACGACAAGGAAGCCGACGCCTACGACTCCTCCCGCGGCGGCGAACCCCGGGCCGCCGCGGCGGCCGACGCGGTCCTCGGTCTGATCCCGGACGGCGCCGGGAGCCTGCTCGACGTGGCCTGCGGCACCGGCATCGTCACCCGGCGGCTCGCCGCGGCACGGCCCGCGCTGCGGGTGACGGGCGCGGATCTGACGTACGGGATGGCCCGGATGGCCGCCGCGCGGCTGCCCGGCGCGATCGTGCTCGCGGACAGCCGCCGGCTGCCCTTCCCCGACGGGACGTTCGACGCGGTGACCAGCGTGTGGCTGCTGCATCTGCTGGACCGGGGCGACGACATGGGCGCGGTGGTCGCCGAGTGCGCCCGGGTGCTGCGGCCGGGCGGGGTGTATGTGACCACCGTCGACAAGGCGGCCGCCCACGACGTCGGCAGCGACATCGACGCCGTGCTCGAACCGCGTCCGCGCCGCGCCGCCCCGGACGCCTCGCCCCGCGTCGAGGCCCGCGCCGCCGAGCAGAGCCTCCGCCTCGTCGGCGGCGCGAGCTTCACGGGTCTCGGTCAGGGCCGCAGCCCCCGTGGCACCGCGGCCGACCTGCGCCGGGGCTGGTTCACCCAGCTCCCGCCGGGCGCCCCGCTCACCGAACGCTTCGCGGCCGAGCTGGAGACGCTCCCGGATCCGGACCGCCGCCGCCCCGACCCGGTGTTCAGCCTGCGGGCGTTCCGGAAGCCCGTGTGAACTCCATGACCCAGTTGGTCAGCCAGGTCTGACCGCCGTCGAGGGAGAACGCCTGCTCCCAGCGGGCCATGGCCGGGGAGATACCCGACCACACGAACCGCACCCGCACGTCCTTGCCGTCGTGCGTGTCGTCGCCGTAGAACGCGCCGCGCTCGCCCTCGAAGCGGCCGAACACGGGCGGGAACAGCTTTCCGCTGCGGCTGGAGGACCAGTTGAGGGACCACTGCTCGGTCTCGCGGTCGAACAGGCGCAGCGTCAAGCCCTTCGAGCCCAGGTGCGGCATGTCGATCTCGTCGATGTTCGCGGCGCCGTCGAACAGGCTCCAGCAGCGCGAGGTGCCCCCGAACTCCTCCCAGCCGCTGTCCGGGTCGAGGAAGTCGGTGCGGCGGCGGTGCCGGACGTCCCAGTCGCCGTGGAAGAAGTCGAAGTCGTGCGGGGTGCTCATCAGCGGTCTCCTGTTGTTCCTTCGGGCAGGGAATCGGCCAAGTAGGCCTCGATGTCGGGGGTTTGGGGCGCGAGGATGTGCCGTACCCAGGCGTCCCGTTCGTGCAGGATCGGCGGCAGCTCCCAGACGCAGCCTGTCCACGGCAGTTCGGGGGTGATGAAGTGCGCCGGGTCGCGGTCCGGGCAGCCGAGGACCGGCTGGCCCGCCGCCGCGCCCCGGAAGTGCAGGACGTTGTCCCACACCCAGCTGTAGGCGTTGAGATAGGCGCCGTCGTCGCCGCCCCGGTGCAGGACGACGAAGGTCGCCGGGGGTGTGCCGTCCGGCTCCGGCAGCAGCTTCGGCAGGATCGCGTACGCCGCCTCCGCCACGTCCGGCGCGATACCCGTCGGGTCCGCGGTGACGTGGTAGCGCTTGATCCGCCGTCCCGCCACCTCGATCGGCGGCGGCACGGTCAGCAGTTTCTCCGTGAAGGGCATGCGGTGCACGGTAGGGCCGCTTCGCTGACATCCTGTGTCAGTGAAGTCCAGCCGTCTCGTCTCGATCCTCCTGCTGCTCCAGACCCGCGGCCGGATGACCGCCGCCCAGCTCGCCGAGGAGCTGGAGGTCTCCGTCCGGACCGTCTACCGGGACGTGGAGGCGCTCGGCGCGGCCGGAGTCCCCCTCTACGGCGACGCAGGGCACGCCGGTGGCTACCGGCTCCTGGACGGCTACCGCACCCGGCTCACCGGAATGACCGCCGACGAGGCCGAGGCCCTCTTCCTCGCGGGGCTCCCCGGACCCGCCGCCGAACTGGGCCTCGGCTCGCTGCTGGCCGCCGCCGAGCTGAAGGTCCGGGCCGCACTCCCCGTCCAGGCCGACCGGATCAGCGCCCGCTTCCACCTCGACGCCCCCGGCTGGTACACGGACGGCGACCTGACCCCGTTCCTCCCGCAGGTCGCCGACGCCGTCTGGAACAGCCGGGTCCTGCATGTCCTGTACCGCCGCTGGCGCGAGCCCACCGATGTGGAGCGCCGCTTTGAGCCGTACGGACTGGTCCTCAAGGCGGGCCGCTGGTATGTCGTGGCCGGACCGGGACCGCGCACCTTCCGGGTCGACCAGATACTCGAACTGACGGCGGGATCAGAGGAGTTCAGCAGACCGGACGGCTTCGATCTCGCCGCGTACTGGGCGGCGTACCAGCGGGATTTCCAGGACCGGCTGCACCGGGGAGAGGCGGTGGTACGGCTGGCGCCGGGGCGGACGCTGCCCAGGGCGCGCAACGCACGTGCGGAGGAGGACGGTTGGACGCGGGTCACCGTCCCCATCGAGTCCGTCGATCACGCGCAGGGGGAGTTCCTGCGCCTCGGTACGGACGTCGAGGTGCTCCAGCCCGTGGAACTGCGGGAGAAGATCGCCCGTACCGTCGCCGAACTGGCCGGGAAGTACGGCAACTTCACGGCCGACGGCGGCGACTGAGGGGGAACGGAACCCGTCCGTCCTCCCAGGAGGTACGTCTCGTGCAGCACCCGCACAAGCACCGCAGACGCAGGGTCGTCCTGTCCGCACTCGGCGCCGCCACGGCCCTGTTCGCCGCCGGGCTGACCGCGCTCACCGGCGCCGACGCGGCCGAGGCCGCCACCGCACGCCAGGTCGAGGCCCTCGACCGGGGCGTGGTCAGCGTGTACACCGGCAGTGGCAACCTGGTCAGCTGGCGCTGGCTCGGCACCGACCCCGACAACGTCTCCTTCAACCTCTACCGCGCCGGTACGAAGGTCAACTCGACCCCGATCACCGGCTCCACCAACTACTTCCACTCCGGCGCCCCTTCGCAGGCCGACTACACGGTCCGCGCGATCGTGAACGGTGTGGAGCAGGGCGACTCCGTGCACGCGATCCAGTTCCGCACGGGCTACAAGGACGTCCCGATCAGCCCGCCGGCAGGCGGCACGACACCCGACGGGGTGGCCTACACCTACGAGGCCAACGACGCCTCCGTGGGCGACCTCGACGGCGACGGCGCCCTCGACCTGGTCCTGAAGTGGCAGCCCACCAACGCCAAGGACAACTCCCAGTCCGGCTACACCGGCAACACCGTCGTGGACGGCATCAAGCTCGACGGCACCCGGCTGTGGCGGATCGACCTGGGCCGCAACATCCGCTCCGGCGCCCACTACACGCAGTTCCAGGTCTACGACTACGACGGCGACCGCAAGGCCGAGGTCGCCATGAAGACCGCCGACGGCACGGTCGACGGCGGCGGGACGGTGATCGGCAGTTCCTCGGCCGACCACCGCAACTCCAGTGGGTACGTCCTGTCCGGCCCCGAGTACCTGACCATGTTCAACGGGCAGACCGGCCGGGCCATGCAGTCCGTCGACTACGTCCCGGCTCGCGGCGCGGTCTCCTCCTGGGGCGACTCCTACGGCAACCGCGTCGACCGCTTCCTCGCGGGCACGGCGTATCTGGACGGCTCCCGCCCCTCCCTGATCATGGCCCGCGGTTACTACACCCGTACGGTCATCGCGGCCTGGGACTGGCGCAACGGCTCCTTCACCCGCCGCTGGACCTTCGACACCAACTCCTCCACCAACTCCGGCAAGGGGTACGACGGTCAGGGCTCCCACAGCCTGTCCGTGGGGGACGTCGACAAAGACGGCAGGGACGAGATCGTCTACGGCTCGATGGCCGTCGACGACAACGGCAACGGCCTGTGGACCGCGAGGACGGGGCATGGCGACGCCCAGCACCTCGGCGATCTCGATCCGTCGACCTCGGGCCTGGAGTACTTCAAGGTCTCCGAGTCCACGTCCCAGCCGGCCGAGCTGTACCTCAACCCCGCGAACGGGGCGATCCGCTGGCAGTTGGGCGCCTGCTGCGACAACGGGCGGGGCGTGGCCGGCGACATCTACGCCGGGAACGACGGAGCGGAGGTCTGGTCGGCCTCCGACTCCGGCATCCGCGACGAGGGCGGCGCCACGAAGGGCCGTGAGCCGTCCTCCGTCAACTTCCTGTCCTGGTGGGACGGGGACACGGTCCGTGAACTCCTCGACGGTACCCGGATCGACAAGTACGGCACCTCGTCGGACACCCGGCTGCTGACCGCCGCCTCGGTCCACTCCAACAACGGCACGAAGGCGACGCCGTCCCTGTCCGGCGACATCCTCGGCGACTGGCGCGAGGAGGTCATCTGGCCGACCAGCGGGAACACGGCCCTGAGGATCTACTCGACGCCGTACGAGACGACCACGAAGATCACGACCTTGCTGCACGACACGATGTACCGCACGGGGCTGGCCTGGCAGAACACCGCGTACAACCAGCCCCCGCACCCGAGCTTCTTCCTCGGCAGCGGCATGGCGACCGCGCCCCGGCCGGTGGTGTACGCGCCGTGAACGAAGGCGGGTGCCCACCTCACAGGATGGGCACCCGCCGACCCGGTGAGCGCTGTCTAACTGAAGCCGCCGGAGAAGTCGCCGTTCAGCTGGGCAGAGCAGATGTTGTATCCGCCCTGGGCCCGCCCGCTCTTCGTCTCGCCGTCGATCGTGACGGAGCACTGGATGTCGCCGCCGCCCATGAGCTGAGCCGTCACCTGGTAATAGAGGGCTTCGTCCTTGACCGCCAAGGTCTTCTCCATCGGGAGGCCGCTGCCTTGCAGGTTGGTGCCGTCGCTGCCGTAGGTGATGTCGACACCCGAGGGAGCCGAGCCCCACACCTTGAACACCGCCTTGCCCTCGGGAGCGGCGTCGGCGGTGTCCTCCTTGGCCTGCGCCTTGGCCGTGGCCGTCTTGGTGACAGTGACCGTCGGCGCGGGCTCGGGCTCGGCCACGTCGTCGGACTTCGGCTGGGCGGTGAGGGTGACCGTGGCGGTGGGTTCGGCGCTCGCCTTCCCGTCACCGTCGCCGTTTCCGGCGGAGCCGATGCCGGCACCGACGAGGAGGATGCCCACGGCGACCGGGACGAGGACCCGTTTGCGTGCCCAACTCGGCCTGGGAGCAGGCGGAACAGGCGCCGGTCCGAAGCCGGGCGGTGGCGGTGGTGGCGGCTGGCTGTACGACATGGGCCCCCCTTGAAGTTGCTTCGCGCCGAGTGCGCACTAAGGGGAGTGTGAAGGTCTGGTGAGGTGAATGTGTAGGCAGTGACGCAGTTGTGACCACGGGGGTGTACCGGAACCGGCACACCCCCGTCGCCTCAGCTCACCGTGCAGTTCTGGTCACCGACCTTGAACGCCGTCGGTTTGCCGTTCGTGCCTGTCCAGTTGCCCGTGAAGCCGAAGCTCACCGACGCGCCGGCCGCCACATTGCCGTTCCAGCCCACGTTCCTCGTCGTGACCGAGGAAACCGACTGGGTGTGCTCGGCGTTCCAGATCTGGGAGATGGTCTGGCTGTTGGGGAAGGCCCAGGCGAGGGCCCAGCCGGACCAGGCGCTCGTCCCCGTGTTGGTCAGCTGTACGTCCGCCTGGAAGCCGCCCTGCCACTGATTGGTGATCTTGTACGTCACCGCACAGGCGCCCGTCGGTGTGGGGCCGGGGCCGGGATCCGTGCCGCCGCCGCTGTCGGAGGAGTCGCCGTAGATGATCCCCCGGCCGTTGGTCGCGATGTAGACGCGGCCGTAGACCCGAGGGTCACCGGTGATCGCCGCGCCGGTCCAACCCCACTGGTGGGCGTCGTCGTTGATGCGGGTCCAGGTCGCGCCCTGGTCGGTGGAGCGGAAGATCCCGCGCACACCGCCGATCTTCGCGCTGGTGTAGAGCGTCTGGTACGAAGCTCCCGTCGCCGCCTTGCCGAAGCCGATGGTGTCGGCCTGCTCGACGCCCGGCAGCTTGGTGAAGCTCGTACCGCCGTTCGTCGAGTGCCACAGCCCGTACGCGCCGTCACTCGCGCCGCCGGCCAGCCACACATCGCCCTTGGTGCCGGGCAGCGCCTTGAAGCGGACGCTGTCGCCGCTCGGGAGCCCGGTGGCGGCGGAGGCGGTGAAGGTGGCGCCGCCGTCCGTACTGACGTAGAACTTCCCGGACTTGAAGCCGTAGAACACCTTCGGGTCGACGCGGTCGGACTCCACGATCGCGTCCGCCGGGATGCCGGAGGACGCCGACCAGGAGGTGCCGAACCCCGTCGCGTAGTGGACCCCGGCGCCCTGCGGACTCCATACGAACCTGCTGCCGTCGGCCGCCGCCGCGACCGTACCGCCTCCGCTGACGCCCGAAGGGTCGGTGCCCGCGAACCAGTTGGCGCCGTTGTCGGTGGAGAACGCGATGTGCGGGCCCGAGTCCAGGTTGCCGACCCGGACCACCGTGTTCGGGTTGGACTCGGCGAAGTCGAGGCTGGTCGTCGTGGTGAAGTTCGGCTGGGTGAACATCATCGAGGGGACCTTGGTGAGGTCCGTGTGGCGGAAGCCGCCGATGTCACCGAGGGCGCTCAGCAGCGGCGCGCCCGACGGGGGAGAGGCCAGGTCGTTGACCGCCGTCTCCTCCAGGCCCTGCACCATCGGCTTGATGGTGAACCGGGAACCGCTGTCCCAGTTGGTGAGGTTCTCGGTGCCGTAGATCGTCGCGCCCGTGCCGTACATCATCCGGTTGGAGTCGAAGGGGTCGATCTCCAACGCCTCGGTCATCCAGCCGAGTTTGGGTGTCTGCTCCGGCGGCGCCGGGTTCGCGTTCCAGGTCAGCCACGGCGAGGACGAGACGTCCATCGTGTAGCGGTTGGCGCGGTTGGGGTACGACGTGTAGTCCCAGGCCTTCGTCCAGGTCGCGCCGCTGTCGGTGGAGCGGAAGATCTGGGTGTCCGGCCACCAGGAGCTGTACGCCGTCGCCATGACCGTGCCGGGGTCCTGCCGGTCGATCGTCAGGCCGCTGAAGCCGTAGTAGGTGTCGGCCTCCGCCACGGGGCTGATGTCCGTCCAGGTGCCCGTCGCTGTCGCGTACCGCCACAACTGGCCCTTGCCGCCGTCGTAGGGGCCGCCCTTGTCGCTGTACGACAGATAGAGGTAACCGTTCTCGGCGTCCAGGACGCCCTTGTGGGCGAGATAGCCGGTCGGCTGCCCGGCGACGCGCGACCAGGTCGCGCCCGCGTCCGTCGAGCGGTACACCGCGTTGTCCTTGTCGGCGACCCCGACGTAGATCGTCCGCGTGGCGTTGCCCGAGGTGCCCGTGGACTCGTCGAAGGTGACCCAGACAATGCCCTGGTTGTCGGAGGCGTAGCCGCTGGTGTCGCTCGGATCCTGGGCGTAGGTGCCGACGTTGGGGAAGTTCGCCACCTGCGACCAGCTCGCCCCGGAGTCCGTCGACCGCCACAGGCCCTTGCCGCTCGGCGCGCCCAGATACAGCACGCTGTTCTTGTTGGGGTCGATGGCGAGGCGCTCGCCCATGCCCCGGCCCGGCATGTTGCCGCCCAGCTTGAACGGCAGGTCCGCCTTCCGCCAACTGGCGCCCCGGTCCGAGGAGCGCAGCACGGCGCCGTTGCCCGGGTCCCAGCTGTTGGTGTAGGTGCCGACGGCCGCGTACACCTTGTCGGGGTCGACGGGGTCGGAGGCGAGACTGACGACGCCGGTGTGGCCCCAGTTGTCCCAGCCGACCGAGTCCAGCAGCGGGGTCCAGGTCTTCGACGACTCCACCCAGCGGTAGGCGCCGCCGATGTCGGTGCGGGCGTAGGCGAGGTTCTTCTCGGTGCGGTTGAAGACGATGCCGGGGACGAACCCGCCGCCGTCGACGCGGGCGTTCTTCCAGGTGTAGGTGTCGGCCGTGATCGACACGGACGGCTTCGAGGGCTCGGCGGCGGCCAGTGCGGGCGGGGTGCCGGCGAGCAGCCCGGCCGCGAGCGCCAGGACGGCCGTGAGGACGCGGGTTCTTCGCACGGGGTGTCCTTTCCGGAGTGGGGGGCAAGCGCTTTCCGTGGGCAACGAGAGGTGCCGGGCGGCCCTCAGTGCGGGTGAGGACCGCCCGGCTGGCCGGCCTCGCCGTCAGGTGACGAGACCACGCACGCGGAGTTCATCAATCGGCGCGGAGCGCCTGACGGGGGCTGGTTATTCGAGAAGCTCCGCGTACGAACCCATGGCCAGGGCGATGTCCGCCTGGGCCCAGAACCGGTGGTACGTGAACGACGGCACCGCGCCGCCCGCGAGGTACGACTCGATCTTCGACCACGCCGGGTCGTCCTCGTAGAAGGAGCGGATCGACTCGAACGTCGACGAGGAGTTGATCGCGTCGCCGTTCGGCATCGTTCCGGTCCAGCCGCTCGGGATGTAGACCGGGTCGTCGAAACGGTTGTAGTCCGCGCGGTTCTCCGGAACGGCGATGCCGAGGTCGTCCTGGTAGTTGTCCCACATGCCGTCGAGGAGCGCCTTCGCCGTCGTCGCCGCCTGGGTGTCACCCGAGCGGTCGGCGTAGTACGTCAGGGTCTTGGCGTACGCGGCCGCCACACCGACGTCGTTGGTGTAGTCCGCGACGGTGACGTGCAGGCCCGCGTTGGCGCCAGGGTTCGTGGCGTTCCAGGTGTCGGGCTGGCCCGACCACTGGAGCGTCGACGGGATCCGGTAGGTGCCGTCCGGGTTGATCGTGGTGTTCTCCAGCGCCCAGTCGACCCACTTGTCGAGGACCGCCTTGGCGGAGGCGTTGCCCGTCTGCTGGTAGTACTCGGCGACCCGCTCCATCGACCACGCCTGGAAGCCGAACCACTGGTTGGACGGCGGGTCCTGGTAGACGGGCTGCTGGTCGTAGTACATGCCGTAGAAGGTCGACTTGCCGGCCGGCGGAGACGCGTAGCGGCCCGCCCAGCTGTTGGTCGCCCCGCCCGCGATGGCACCCTCGTTCGACTGGAGCCAGCGGTAGAACTCGATCTGCCGCTCAAGGGACTTGGACCAGTCCGCCTGCCCCGTCGCCGACTTGGGCTTCAGGTCGGGGTAGCTGGCGAGTGCGTACGCGGCCATCGGGTTCTGGTAGCCGCTGTGCGCGGAGCTGGAGCCGATGCGCCAGGCCCAGCCCGCCGAGGTGTCGGTGGCGCCGCCCCAGGCGTAGTACCAGGACAGCAGGTAGTGCGAGGAGTCCTTGCCGGTGCCGGCCGGGCAGGACGGGCTGGTGCAGTTGCCGATCTTCTTGAAGTACTTGTCGTACATGGCGTAGCGCAGATAGTCACCCATCTTCGCGGCCTTGGCGACGGTCGCGGAGATCTGGCCGCCCTTGCCCTGCGCGTCCGCCCACTTGTCGGCCCAGTACGCGGCCTGCACCGCACGCGCGTCGGCGTCCGGGGCGTTGGTGAACTTCCACTGCTTGGCGTAGGAGGCGTCACCGGTGAACAGGTCCAAGTACCCGTTCGTGCCGCCGTACTTGAAGGCGTCGCAGGTCGGCTGCGGCACTGTCTCCCACACCGACTCCTGCGCGCCGCGCTGGAAGGTGTTGATGTACGAAGGGCCGGTGTCCGAGGGACCCGCCTCGCACTTGCCGGGCGAGTTGCCGTAGCCGTAGACGTTGTCGACGTCCTGGAGCCAGTGCATGCCGTAGATGTCGTCCGTGCCGTACGCGCTCTTCAGCTCCGCAGCGATCGGGTCGGATCCGACCGAGACCCCGGTGTCCAGCTTGGCCGGGTACTCGTTCGGGGTGTCCAGCTCGGGTGCGTAGGTCGCGGGCTTGGACGCGTTGTAGAACGAGTTGGTCGGCTGGTCGGCCCTGGTCGGGATCATGTACTTCTCCATGATCTCCCAGGCGCCGTTGAACTTGGTCCAGTCGCCCGTGACCTTGCCGTACATGGCCTGCAGCCACAGGAGGTAGCTGTAGGCCTCCGACGTGGTCTCGTGGCCCTGGTCCGGGGCCTCCACGATCAGCGTCTCGACCGAGTGGTAGGGGATGCCCTCGGGTGAGAAGTAGCCGTTCGCCGGGTTGGTGATCTTTCCGTACAGCTCCAGGAAGCGGGCGTCGTACTCACCCGACGCCTCGATCTGGGTGACGGTCACCGCTGCCTTCGCGTGGCCGTTCGCGGTCGACTCGAAGGTCGCCGCGCCGGTCCCCGAGGAGTCGGCGGTGATGGTCACGCGCTGCGCGGTGTTCCAGTTCGACGGGGTGAAGGTGAGCGAGGCCCCACCGGTCACCGCCAGACCCGAATTGCCGCTCGCGCGGGCGGTGGTGACGGTCACGTTGGCCGACGGCTGCGTGGACAGCTTGATGTCGTAGGTGCCCGTCTCTCCCTGCTGCACGGCGAGTTGGTTGGTCGAGGCCACCACGGCGGGACCCGACGCGACCGTGATACCGACCGGGATCGACTCCGCCGACGCGCCCAGGCTGTCGTACGCCTTCGCCAGCAGGGAATGACTGCCCACGGTCAAGTTGGAGACGGAGAGCGAGTAGGGGGCGCTCGTGTCCGTGCCCAGCAGCGTGGTGTCGTTGTAGAACTCCACCTTGCTGATCGTGGCGTTGTCGGCGGCCGCCGCGGTCGCCGCGAGCGGCACCGCGTCCCCCTGCGAGTAGACGGCACCCGCGGCCGGGCTGGTCAGCACCGTGATCGGGGGCTGATGGGCGCCGGTGCAGGTGGTGCCGTTGATCGCGAAGGAGGCCGGGGCGGCGTTGGTGCCGCTGTAGCTGAACTGCGCCCCGGTGGAGACCGCGGCGCCGGCCGCGATCCGTCCGTTGTACGAGGCGTTCTTCACGGTGATGTTCTGGCCGGACTGCGACCACGTCCCGTTCCAGCCGTTGCTGAGCTTCTGGTTGCCGGTGTAGGCGTACGTCAGGGTCCAGCCGTCGATCACGTCCGTGCCGCGGTTGGTGATCGTCAGATCCGCGGTGAAGCCGGAGCCCCAGTCGTTGGTCTTGTAGTCGACGCTGCATTGCAGCGGCGCCGCCTGCGCGGGTGTGGTGCCCGTCGCGAGCAGCGTGAACGGAAGCGCCAGGGCGGCGACGACGGCCGTCCAGACGCGTCGTACCACTCTTCGTCTCCGGGGTGGGGGATGCATGTGCTGGTTCCTCCTTGCGGCTCGGAGAAGTCAAGGCTTGAACCAGTGGGAGCGCTCCCATAGTGGGGACGGGGGTGCAAGGGGTCAAGATGCTTGAAGAGTCGAAAAGATTCGACGAACCGGGTTGAGTAAAAGTCAAGGAACTCCCCTGTCCTTTACCGTCACTTGGCGCTAGTTTCGTTGACACCAGTGGGAGCGGTTCCATCAGTCGACGCGTCCGTCGCGGCGCGCTGATCTGCAAGGAGTCGCTCATGCGACACCCCCCGCGTTCAGTACTCTTAGCCGCCGCCGGAGCGGTCGTCCTTGTCACGGGCATGACCATTCCGGTCGTCACGGCATCGGGAGCCACACCCGCGTGCACGGTGGAGTACTCCGTCACCGGACAGTGGGACACCGGCTTCCAGGGCGCCGTGAAGATCACCAACCATGCGTCCGCACTGAGCAGTTGGAGCCTCGGCTTCGACTTCGCGGCCGGTCAGAAGGTCAACCAGGGCTGGAACGCCAAGTGGTCCCAGTCCGGTACGACCGTGACGGCGGTCAACGAGAGCTACAACGGCACACTCGGCACCGGGGCGAGCGTCAGCGCCGGGTTCCTCGCCTCCTGGTCGGGGAGCAACCCGGTACCGACGGCGTTCACGCTCAACGGCGTCGCCTGCAATGTCGACGCCGAGCCCACACCCACGCCTACGCCCACGCCCACCGATCCACCCGTCCCGGGTGACAACCCGCCCGCACTGCGCGTCTCCGGCAACAAGCTCGTGGATGCCGACGGCACCGCCCGTCGCCTGCTCGGTGTCAACCGTTCCGGCGGCGAGTTCATGTGCGTCCAGGGGCGCGGAATCTTCGACGGACCGGTCGACGACGCCTCCGTGAAGGCGATCGCCGACTGGAACGCCAACACGGTCCGCATCCCGCTGAACGAGGAGTGCTGGCTGGGTCTGGACAACATCGACGCCCGGTACCGCGGCAGCGCCTATATCGACGCCGTCGAGGACCTGGTGGCCCGGGTGAAGGCGTACGGCATGACGCCGATGCTCGAACTGCACTGGACCTGGGGGCAGTACACCGGCAACTCGGCGGGCTGCTCGGACGTGCATGCCAGCTGCCAGAAGCCGATGCCCAACATGCAGTACACACCGGCGTTCTGGACGTCGGTGGCCAACACCTTCAAGGACGACCCGAGCGTCGTCTTCGACCTGTTCAACGAGCCCTATCCGGACCGCGCGACCGCCACGACCAGCCAGGCGTGGCAGTGCTGGCGGGACGGCGGCACCTGCCCCGGCATCGGCTACGAGGTGGCCGGGATGCAGGACCTGATCGACGCGGTGCGCTCGACCGGCGCCGAGAACGTGATCCTGGCCGGCGGGCTCGCCTACTCGAACGACCTGAGCCAGTGGCTGACGTACAAACCCACTGATCCCACGGGCAATCTCGCCGCGGCATGGCACGTCTACAACTTCAACTCCTGTGTGAACGAGAGCTGCTGGAACTCCACGCTCGCCCCCGTCGCGGCCCAGGTGCCGCTGGTTGCGGGCGAGATCGGGGAGAACACCTGCGGCCACTCCTTCATCGACCAGGTCATGAAGTGGTTCGACGACCGCGGCCTGTCCTACCTGGGCTGGACCTGGAACACCTGGAACTGCAACTCCGGTCCCGCCTTGATCAGTTCCTACGACGGAACTCCCACGTCGTTCGGCATCGGACTGCGCGATCACCTGCGCGCTGTGAACCCCTGACCCGTATCGGAAGAAGGACACCCGCACTCATGAGTCGTACCAGAACAGCGATGCTCGCCACCCTGGCGCTGGTCGCCGCGGCCTCCGGGACGGCGCTGGCCGCCGTGCCCGACGACGTCGGCACCGCCGCCGTACCCTGCACCGTCGACTACAAGGTGCAGAACCAGTGGGGCACCGGCTTCACCGCCGCCGTGACGGTCACCAACAACGGTGCTGCCAAGAGCAGTTGGGCGGTCAAGTGGTCGTACGCCGGTAACCAGCAGATCACCAACGGCTGGAACGCCAAGCTCAGCCAGAGCGGTACGGCCGTCACCGCCGCCAACGAGTCCTACAACGGCACCCTGGGCACCGGCGGTTCGGTCAGCTTCGGCTTCAACGCCTCCTACAGCGGCACCAACGCCATCCCGGCCACCTTCACGCTGGACGGCGTGACCTGCAACGTCGACGGCGGTGGCGGCCCCGGGCCCGGTCCCGACCCGACCGGGCGGGTGGACAACCCGTACGCCGGCGCCAAGGTCTATGTGAACCCCGAATGGGCCGCGAAGGCGGCCGCCGAGCCGGGCGGCAGCCGGATCTCCAACCAGCCGACGGGAGTGTGGCTGGACCGGATCGCCGCGATCAACGGCGTCAACGGCGGCATGGGGCTGCGTGACCACCTCGACGAGGCCCTGACGCAGAAGGGCAGCGGCGAGCTCGTCGTCCAGCTGGTGATCTACAACCTTCCCGGACGCGACTGCGCGGCCCTCGCCTCCAACGGTGAGCTCGGCCCGACGGAGATCGGCCGGTACAAGACCGAGTACATCGACCCGATCGCCGCGATCCTCGCCGACCCCAAGTACGCCGGACTGCGGATCGTCACCACCGTCGAGATCGACTCGCTGCCCAACCTCGTCACCAACACCGGAAGCCGCCCGACGGCCACCCCGCAGTGCGATGTGATGAAGGCCAACGGCAACTACATCAAGGGCGTCGGCTACGCGCTGAGCGAGCTCGGTGACGTGCCCAACGTCTACAACTACGTGGACGCAGGGCACCACGGCTGGATCGGCTGGGACGACAACTTCGCGTCGTCCGCCCAGCTCTTCAAGGAGGCGGCGACGGCCGAGGGCGCCACCGTCGACGACGTGCAGGGCTTCATCACCAACACGGCCAACTACAGCGCCCTGAAGGAGAACAACTTCACCCTCAACGACAACGTGGCCGGCAAGTCCGTCCGCGAGTCCAAGTGGGTCGACTGGAACCGGTACGTCGACGAGCTGTCCTTCGCCCAGGCCTTCCGTAACCAGCTGGTCTCGGTCGGCTTCAACTCGAACATCGGGATGCTGATCGACACCTCCCGCAACGGCTGGGGCGGCACCGCCCGGCCCGCCGGTCCCGGTGCGACGACCTCCGTCGACACCTACGTCGACGGCGGCCGATACGACCGCCGTATCCACATCGGCAACTGGTGCAACCAGGCCGGAGCCGGACTCGGCGAGCGCCCGCAGGCCTCCCCGGCCGCCGGGATCGACGCCTACGTGTGGATGAAGCCGCCGGGTGAGTCCGACGGCTCCAGCACCGCCATCCCGAACGACGAGGGCAAGGGCTTCGACCGGATGTGCGACCCGACCTACACGGGCAACCCGCGCAACGGCAACAACATGTCCGGCGCCCTGCCCAACGCGCCGCTGTCCGGGCAGTGGTTCTCCGCCCAGTTCCAGCAGCTGATGCAGAACGCCTACCCGCCGCTGCCGTAAGCGGCTGACCCGCCGGGGCCCGGAAGCGCCGGGCCCCGGCGTAGGTCAATTTTTGCGGTTACGGCAACGTCGATTGCCTCCCGACGGTGCGTCGGCGCACGCTGGCGGCACCCGGAGGAGAGGCTGGCCACCATGGCGCACGAACACGCACAGGTACGCAAGCACGCGCACCACCACGACCACACCGACATCGACTGGGCCGCGATGGCCGAGCACCTTCAGACCCAGGCCGAGCTGTACACGCCGCTGACCGAGCACGCGCTCGCCTGGCTGGGCGGAAAGCAGTCCGAGCCGGGTCTCATCGTCGACGCGGGCAGCGGCCCCGGCGTCGTCTCCTGCATGCTCGCCGACGCCTTCCCCGGCGCCCGGGTCGTCGCCGTCGACGGCTCCGAGCCGCTGCTGGAGCTGGCCCGCGCCCGCGCGGAGCGGCTCGGCGTCGCGGACCGCTTCGGCACGCTGTGCGGTGAACTCCCCGAGGTCATGGCCGACTTGGAATATCCCGCCGATCTGATCTGGGCCAGCCACAGCCTGCATCACCTCGGTGACCAACAGGCCGCCATCGCCGCGTATGCCTCGCGGCTGACTGTCGGCGGGACCCTTGCCCTGGTGGAGGGCGGTCTGCCCACCCGTTTCCTGCCGCGCGACTTCGGCATCGGGCGGCCGGGGCTGCAGGCGCGGATCGATGCGGTGCAGGAGGACTGGTTCGCGGAGATGCGGGCCGGTTTGCCGGGGAGTGTGTCGGTTCCCGAGGACTGGCGTGCGCTGATGGCTGCCGCCGGGTTGAAGCCGACGGGTACGCGTACCTTTCTGCTCGACCTGCCTGCGCCGGCTCCTGACCGGGCCCGTGTGGTGGCCGCGGACACGCTTGGGCGGTTTCGGGAGGTCCTGGGGGATGTGCTCGATGCGGAGGATCGGACGACGCTTGATCGGCTCCTTGATCCGGATGACAAGGCGAGTGTGCATCAGCGGCCCGATCTGTTTGTCTTGGACGCTCGGACTGTGCATACCGCTGTGCGTACTGGCTGAGCGGTTCGGTGCGGCGCCGTTGCGGCTGGGCGCGCGGTTTCCCGCGCCCCTTCCCGGCGTTCAGCAGCCGTCCGGTCGGGCGTACACCGTGACTCGCGCGCCCTGGAGCTGCCGGGTGCCGCACTCCTCGAAGTAGTGGTCCAGCACCCAGCGCCTGGTGATCTCCCGGGCGGTCTGGTCGACGGGCCGGCCTGCGGGATCGCGGAGCGCTACGACGCGTTCCGAGGCCAGGAGCCGGGTGCGGATCTCGGATGCCGTTGCCTCCGGATCGCGTGCGGCGGCGATCCGGGGGTGTGGGCGCGGCGGTTGCGGGAGGCGCTCGCGCAGACGCCTGCGCCCGACGAGGGCGCTGGTCCCTATCCGGGCCTCGCCCGCTTCGGGACCGGCGACGGAGAGCACTTCTACGGCCGGGACGACCTGAGTGGCGAACTCGTCCGGCTCACCGCCCGGACCCGCTTCGCGGCGGTCGTGGGTGCGTCGGGCAGCGGCAAGTCCTCGCTGCTGCGGGCCGGTCTCGTCCCCCGCCCTGCGCGGTACCGACGGCGAAAGGCCCGCCGTCATCCGGCTGCTGACCCCGGGCCCCCACCCGGCCAAGAGCCACGAGGAGTTGTTCACCCCGCACGACGGACCCGGGGGCACCCTCCTCGTCGTCGACCAGTTCGAGGAGCTCTTCACCCTCTGCACCGAGCCCGGCGAACGCGACCGCTTCCTCGGGCAGTTGCTCGCCGCGACCGACCCTGCCTCCCGGCTGCGCGTGGTGATCGCCGTACGTTCCCTCGGTGCCGTACCGCGCGACCTGCGACGGGCCTTGACTTCGAGAGCGCTCCAACTGATGAACTCCCCGTCACACACCGACACACAGGGGGGAACCACCATGACCGACTCTCCGGTCGCGCTCATCACCGGCGGCGGCAGCGGCATCGGCGCCGCGGCGGCACGGCAGCTGCTGGACGCCGGGCACCGGGTGGCCGTCACCGGCCGCGGGGAGGCGAGGCTGCGCGGCTTCGCCGAGGAACTCGGCCATCCCGAGGGGCTGTTGACCATCGTCGGCGACGCCTCGGACTACGAGCAGATCAAGGGCGCGGTCGAGACCACGCTGAAGGAGTTCGGCCGGCTCGACACGGTCGTCGCCAACGCGGGTATCGCCACCCATGACACGGTGGCCGAGGGAGACCCGGCCGGCTGGCCCGAGATGATCCTGACCAACGTCCTGGGCCCGGCCCTGCTCATCCGGGCGTCGATCGACGCCCTCAAGGAGACCCGGGGCCGGATCGTGCTGGTCGGCAGCGTCGCCGGGTTCGTGCACACGCCGGGCAACATCTACGGCGCGACCAAATGGGCGCTGACCGGGCTCGCCGAGAACACCCGCCGTGAGGTGACCGAGTGGGGCGTCGGCGTGACCCTGATCGCGCCGGGCCGTGTGGAGACCCCGTTCTGGGACAGCTACGGCAGCCTGCCGCCCGGGCAGCTGCTCACCGCCGGCCAGCTCGCCGACTCGATCGTCTGGGCGATCCGGCAGCCCCACGGGGTCGACGTCAACACCGTCGTCATACGGCCGATCGGGCAGCCCAACTGACGTGCGCGGGCGGCCCAACTGACGTGCGCGGGCGGCCCAACTGACGTGCGCGGGCGGCCCAACTGACGTGCGCGGGCGGCCCTATGGACCGGGCCGCCCGCGCAGGCTGTGTCGGAGGACGTGCGTCAGACGATGTCGAACGTCGCCGGGTCGGGACCGATCCGCCGGTCCTCGTTGAGCGCGCTGATCGCCGCCAGGTCCTCGTCGTCCAGGCTGAAGTCGAACACGTCGATGTTCTCCCGGATCCGGGACGGCGTGACGGACTTCGGGATGACCACATTGCCGAGCTGGAGGTGCCAGCGCAGCACGACCTGGGCCGGGGTGCGGTTGTGCTTCTGGGCGATGGCCACGATCGCCGGGACCTCCAGCAGTCCCTTGCCCTGGCCGAGCGGCGACCAGGCCTCGGTGGCGATGCCCTGCTCCGCGTGGAACTCGCGGGAGACGCGCTGCTGGAGATGCGGGTGCAGCTCGATCTGGTTGACGGCCGGGACGATCGACGTCTCGCCGATCAGCCGCTCCAGGTGCTCCGGAAGGAAGTTGGACACGCCGATCGCCTTGACGCGTCCGTCGGCGTGCAGCTTCTCGAACGCCTTGTAGCTGTCGACGTACTTGTCCGCGGACGGAAGGGGCCAGTGGATGAGGTACAGGTCGACGTAGTCCAGGCCGAGCTTGGCCAGCGACTCGTCGAAGGCACGCAGTGTGGCGTCGTACCCTTGGTCGGCGTTCCAGAGCTTGGTGGTGACGAAGACGTCCTCGCGGGGGAGGCCGGAGGCGGCGATGGCCTTGCCGGTGCCCTCCTCGTTGCCGTAGATCGCCGCTGTGTCGATGCTGCGGTACCCGGCCTCCAGCGCCGTGCTGACCGCCTGCTCCGCCTCGTCGTCCGGCACCTGCCAGACGCCGAAGCCCAGCTGGGGCATCTCGACGCCGTTGTTGAGGATGATCGGGGGGACCTTGCTGCTCACGAGCTCTTGATCCTTACGGTTGTCGTCAGGTGGTACTCCCATCGTCAACGATCACGGGCCTCGATGCATTCCTGATCACGGAATCCGTGCCCGTTCCAGGATTGGCCGGAAACGGCTCCCCGCTCTTCGTCCGGACCGTTGACCGTGACCGTGACCGTGACCCGTCATCCCGCGACCCTCATATCGCGCCATCGGACGCGATGGTGAATGCCGTACACGAATGTGAACGGCGTCGACCATGTTGAGGGAGCGGCCATGAACCCCACTCGCAGAACCCTGCTGGGCGCGGCCCTCGGCGGCGCCGCCGTCGGCCTGCCCGCCACGCCCGCACGGGCCGCCACCTGGCAGCTGAAGTGGTCGACGTCGGCGAGCGCCGACGGCCTCGGCGCCTTCGAGGTCATCGAGGACGACCGTGCCGACTCGCACCCCGCCGGACAGCCGCACATCCGCACCGGGGGCAGCAACTGGCGGTTCAACATGCACATGGCGGACCGGGACACCTCGACCGACCGTCAGCGCCAGGAGGTGACCGGCCTGCGCGGTCACCAGCGGCGACCCGGCCTCCCTCGCCTCCGCCCGCAAGCTCAACTCCTGGATCAAGGCGAAGACGGGCGGCAACCCCGGGAACATCGTGACCGGCTACCACCTGAGCGGATCGGCGTTCGACAGCGGCAACGACATGGCGTTCACCGCGCCGTTCGCCGTCGCGGCGCTCACCGACCCCGGCTCCGAGGCCTGGCTGGACGCGCTGTGGAACAGGATGACGAGCACGCCCATCAACACGTCCACCTACTACGGCGGAGGCATCCAGCTCCAGTCGATGATCGTCGCGTCCGGGAACTACTGGGCCCCCTGACCGGGCGTCAGGCCCGGTACAGCGCCTCCACCTCACCGGAGTAGGCGTTCTCGATCGCCTTGCGCTTCAGCTTGAGCGAGGGCGTCAGCAGGCCGTGCTCCTCGGTGAAGGGCTGGGCGAGGATACGGAAGGTACGGATCGACTCGGCCTGTGAGACGAGGGTGTTCGCGGCGACCACCGCGCGCCGCACCTCCGCCTCCAGGTCGGCGTCGCGCACCAGCTGGGCCGGGGACAGCTGCGGCTTGTCCCGCATGGTCAGCCAGTGTTCCACGGCCTCCTGGTCGAGCGTGACCAGCGCCGCGATGTACGGGCGGTCATTGCCGACCACGATGCACTGGGCGACCAGCGGATGGTCCCGGACCCGCTCCTCCAGCACCCCGGGCGAGACGCTCTTGCCGCCCGAGGTCACCAGGATCTCCTTCTTGCGCCCGGTGATGGTGAGATAGCCGTCCTCGTCCAGCGAACCGAGGTCGCCGGTGGCCAGCCAGCCGTCGTGCAGGGTCTCGTCGGTGGCCTTCGGGTTGTTGAGATAGCCCTGGAAGACATTGCCGCCGTTCAGCCAGATCTCCCCGTCGTCCGCGATGTGCACGGTCACCCCGGGGATGGGCTGCCCGACCGAGCCGTAGCGGGTGCGCTCGGGCGGGTTGGCGGTGGCCGCCGCGGTGGACTCGGTCAGGCCGTAGCCCTCGTAGATGTGCACGCCCGCGCCCGCGAAGAACAGACCGAGCCGGCGGTCCATCGCCGAACCCCCGGACATCGCATGCCGGATGCGACCGCCCATCGCGGTCCGCATCTTGCCGTAGACGAGCTTGTCGAAGAGCTGGTGCTGCATCCGCAGACCGGCCGAGGGCCCGGGACCGATCCCCCAGGCCTTGGCCTCCATGGCGTCCGCGTACTTCACGGCGACCTCGACGGCCTTCTCGAAGGCGCCGGCCCGGCCCTCCTTCTCGGCCTTGCGGCGGGCGGCGTTGAAGACCTTCTCGAAGATGTACGGCACGGCGAGGAAGAAGGTCGGCTTGAACGCGGCGAGGTCGGGCAGCAGGGCGGCCGCGTTCATCTGCGGCTGGTGGCCGAAGCGGACGCCCCCGCGGATCGCGGCGACCTGCACCATACGGCCGAAGACATGGGCGAGCGGCAGGAAGAGCAGCGTCGCCGCCTCGTCGCCCTTCTTCGAGTGGAAGACCGGCTCCCAGCGCTCGATGACCG
Source organism: Streptomyces sp. P17 (assembly GCF_032436805.1). Taxonomy (NCBI): domain Bacteria; kingdom Bacillati; phylum Actinomycetota; class Actinomycetes; order Kitasatosporales; family Streptomycetaceae; genus Streptomyces; species Streptomyces sp. P17. Next base: position 112,096 of record NZ_JAVRBF010000006.1, read on the forward strand.
TGTCCGCCTCGTACATGAAGTTGCCGTGCGAGATGACACAGCCCTTGGGACGGCCGGTGGTGCCGGAGGTGTAGATGACGGTCGCGACCGAGTCGGGGGTGACCGCCTGGCGGTGCCGGTGCACCACCTCGTCGTCGAGGTGGGCGCCCGCGTCGTACAGCTCCTGGACACAGCCCGCGTCGAGCTGCCACAGCTCGCGCAGTTGTGGCAGCCGGTCGATGACCGTGGCGATGGTCATCGCGTGGTCCTCGTGCTCGACGATCGCCGCCGTGACCTCGGCGTCGTAGAGCATCCAGAAGCACTGCTCGGCCGACGAGGTCGGGTAGACGGGCACCACCTGGGCGCCGATGGTCCACAGGGCGTAGTCGAAGAGCGTCCACTCGTAGCGGGTGCGGGACATGATCGCGACCCGGTCGCCGAACCGGATGCCCCGGGCGAGCAGCCCCTTGGCGAGGGCGAGCACCTCGTCGCGGAACTCGGCGGAGGTGACGTCCCGCCAGTGCCCCGCCTCGTCCTTGCGGCCGAGGGCCACGTGTGCCGGGTCCTCCTGGGCACGCTGGAACACCACGTCGGCCAGTCCGCCCACCGGCGGTGCCAACGCCAACGGAGGGTTGGTGAACTCGCGCAAACCCCGCTCCCCGCTTCTTTTGACGCTCCGCGCAGGCCGTGAAAGCTACCCCACCCTCCGGCAGGGCGGGAGGGGGTGCAAACCCGCGCGGGGCCCGGGGAGCCACCGTTCCGTCACTGAAAATGCGCTCACATGGGGAAGGGTCGGACACAAAGCTGACGGTTGAGTAAGTTTCGGCGCCGTAATCTCCACCGAATCTGTACGACCCGATCAGCGCCGGTGCAGCCGCTCCCCGCCCGCCAGAATCGCCGCCGCCAGTGCTTCCGCCGCCCCCTGTGCGGCCGTCCGCCGCTGCCCGTGGACCAGGACGAAGTCCACCCGGCCCAGCTCCGGCAACCCCGACCGCTCCGGCATCCGCCCCAGCCCCGGAGGGATCAGCCCCCGGGAGTGCGCCATCACGCCCAGGCCCGCACGGGCCGCCGCGATCAGGCCATTGAGGCTGCCGCTGGTGCATACGATCCGCCACGCGCGGCCCTGGCGCTCCAGGGACTCCAGGGCGAGGGCGCGGGTGATGCCCGGCGGCGGGAAGACGATCAGCGGCACCGGCCGCTCGGGGTCCAGGCGCAGCCGCTCCGCGCCGATCCACACCAGCCGGTCGTGCCAGACCAGCTCGCCGCGCGGGTCCTCGGGGCGGCGCTTGGCGAGCACCAGGTCCAGCTTTCCGGCGGCCAGTTGCTCGTGCAGGGTGCCCGAGAGCTCGACCGTCAGCTCCAGATCGACCTCCGGGTGCTCGTACCGGAAGCCCTCCAGGATCTCCGGCAGCCGGGTCAGGACGAAGTCCTCCGACGCGCCGAAGCGCAGCCGCCCCCGCAGCCGGGTCCCGGTGAAGAAGGCCGACGCCTGCTCGTGGACCTCCAGGATCCGCCGGGCGAAGCCGAGCATCGCCTCACCGTCCTCGGTGAGCTCCACGGAGTGGGTGTCACGGGCGAAGAGCTGCCGGCCCGTCGCGTCCTCCAGGCGCCGCACATGCTGGCTGACCGTCGACTGCCGCAGACCGACCCGTTTGGCGGCCTGGGTGAAGCTCAGCGTCTGGGCGACGGCCAGGAAGGTACGCAGATGGGAGGGGTCGTACACAGCGCCAGCCTATCGCGGAACGTGATGACAGTCAGAGTGGTATACCGGATTCCCGATCAGACCGGCGCGGAGGACGATGGAGAGGGCACGACCGTGCCCGGGAACCGGACGTACAGCGAAGTAGTGGAGCACAGTGAAACGCCTGCGATGGCCGCGTCGGATGCCGATCGACCCGTACATCCTGCTGTTGCTCGGCACGGTGGGCCTCGCGGCGCTCCTGCCGGCACGCGGGACCGGGGCCGAGGTGGCCTCCGGCGCCTCCACGGCCGCCATCGCCCTTCTCTTCTTCCTCTACGGCGCCCGGCTCTCCACCCGTGAGGCGCTGGACGGACTGCGCCACTGGCGCCTCCACGTCACCGTTCTGGCCTGCACCTTCATCGCCTTCCCCCTCCTCGGCCTGGCGGCCCGGGGCCTGGTCCCGGTGATCCTCACCGACCCCCTCTACCAGGGCCTGCTCTTCCTCACCCTGGTGCCCTCGACCGTGCAGTCCTCGATCGCGTTCACCTCGATCGCCCGCGGCAATGTGCCCGCCGCGATCTGCGCGGGCTCCTTCTCCTCCCTGGTCGGCATCGTCGCCACCCCACTGCTCGCGGCGAGCCTGCTCGGGGGCAGCGGCGGCGGCTTCTCCGCGGACTCCCTCCTGAAGATCGTGCTGCAACTGCTGGTGCCGTTCCTGGCCGGACAGCTGCTGCGCCGCTGGACAGGCGGCTTCATCACCCGCCACAAGCAGGCCCTCGGCCTGGTCGACCGCGGCGCGATCCTCCTCGTCGTCTACACGGCGTTCAGCGAGGGCATGGTCCAGGGCGTCTGGCACCAGGTCAGCCCCGCCCGGCTCGGCGGACTGCTCGCCGTCGAGGCGGTGCTCCTCGCCGTGATGCTCTCGCTGACCTGGTACGGCGCCAAGGCGCTGCGCTTCAACCGCGAGGACCGGATCACCATCCAGTTCGCCGGCTCCAAGAAGTCCCTCGCCGCCGGACTGCCCATGGCGAGCGTCCTGTTCGGCGCCCATGCCTCGCTGGCCGTGCTGCCGCTGATGCTCTTCCACCAGATGCAGCTGATGGTGTGCGCGGTGATCGCCAAGCGGCGCTCGCACGACCCCGTCGAGGAGGTCACCCCCCGGACGCCAGCCGCACAGTCACGAACCGCGGTCGGTACAGGGACACGTTCCGGCTGAGGTTCGCCGCGGCGCCGTTGGTCTCCAGCCAGTTGACGTCGTAACTGAGCACGAGCCGCCCGTCCTCGCTCAGTTCGGGATGGGTCTGCGGGTTGTACGCGGCCACCTGCCCCTCCGGCAGAGAGGGACTGAAGTCCTTGGCCGGCCCGTGCCAGGGCCCGGTCGGCGAACAGGCCCAGTAGGAGGTCACGGTCGTCAGCCCCGCCCCGCCCGCCGCCATCGTGAACAGCACATACGTCCGCCCGTCGCGCACCACGGAGAAGGCGCTGCCCACCCCGGTGCGCCGCCCGTCCCCCAGCACCGCGCGCGGGCGGACCCCCGCCGCCCACTCCTCGCCGTCCCAGTACTCCCAGGCCCCCGGATCGGCGAGCCCGCCCTCCGGCACCCGGGCCACGTAAGCGTGGGAGGCCGGACGGGAGGCGGCCCGGCGGTCGTCGCCGCCGAAGACGTAGGTGAAGCCGTCCTCCTCCACCAGCGTCGTGCCGAACAGCACCCGCCGGGAGGGGTCGCTGACGAGCTGCTGGTCGAAGACCTTGTCGACCGACTCGACGCGCAGATCGGGCAGGGAGACGGTGGCGACCTCGGTGGCCGTAGGCACCCCGTAGATCCACGGGGCCTGCCCTGCCGTCCGTACCCACAGCACGACCCGCAGAACCTCCTCCGAGGACCCGGGGGAACGGGGCTCCACGCGGGCCGCGACGGGCCAGCGCCACTGACCTGGCGCCGGATCGGGGAAGAGCGGGGCGGGCAGGGTGCTCTCCAGCCGCCCCTCCCGCATGACCACGGCCGAGTTGCGCACCATCGGGGCCGCGGTGTCCCGCCAGGCGTAGGACTCGCCGACCGGGTTGGGCGGGCCGTACACCTGGCCCAGGTAAGTGTCGGAGAACAGCCACAGCACCCGGCCGTCCGGCAGCCGCACCGAGTGGGTGCCGTCCCCGCCGGTCCAGTCGTCGGTCCGCGAGGCGTCGTCGCCGTAACGGGCGAACTCCGAGGTGAGCCGCTCATCGGCGGACCAGGCCCGGACGGTACGAGGAGAACAGGCGCCGTCGCCGCCGTCGTCCTCCGGGAGGGCGGTGAGCAGCACAGCGCCGAGAACCAGGGCCAGCAGCAGACCGAGCCCCGTTCCCGTCCGGTGTCGTGCGCGTGTGGAGTCGGGCACGCGACGGGACGTTAGTGGCCGGGGCCGACCTGGTCCATGGTGCCTCCAGACGTGGCGGGTGAGATTGACCAACTGACGGCACAGGCCAACCAAGGGCGCCTGTACCGAGGCCACCGGCCGGGAGGGAGCCGTAGGGGCGCGCCGGTGTCGAGGAGGCGAACGCGCGGAGGCCCGAAGGGCTGAGCACGATCGCCTCCTCGACACCGGCACAGAGCGCTCCGAAGGCGACCGCCCCAAACAGCGGGGCCCCAAAAGGCGCAGGGGGCGCTCCCCGCCGTAAGGGGCCCCGCCGCCGTGTCGCGGGGAACCGTTCAGCCCTGGGCGGCCGCGGCCCGCAGGGCGATGCGGTTCTCGCCCGCGTACACGTTCATGGAGCTGCCCCGCAAAAAGCCCACCAGGGTCAGCCCGGTCTCCGCGGCGAGGTCCACCGCCAGGGACGAGGGCGCCGAGACCGCCGCGAGCACCGGAATCCCCGCCATCACGGCCTTCTGCGCCAACTCGAAGGAGGCTCGCCCCGAGACCAGCAGGATCGTCCGGGAAAGAGGAAGCCGGCCGTCCTGGAGCGCCCGCCCCACCAGCTTGTCCACCGCGTTGTGCCGGCCCACGTCCTCCCGTATGTCCACCAGTTCCCCGTCCTCGGTGAACAGGGCCGCCGCGTGCAGCCCCCCGGTCCGGTCGAAGACACGCTGGGCGGCGCGCAGCCGGTCGGGGAGGCTCGCCAGCAGCTCGGGTTCGACGCGGACCGGGGGAGTGTCGGCGATGGGCCAGCGCGCGGTGGTGCGCACGGCGTCGAGACTCGCTTTGCCGCACAGGCCGCAGGAGGAGGTCGTATAGACGTTCCGCTCCAAGGTGATGTCCGGGATCACCACCCCCTGCGCCGTCCTCACGTCCACCACGTTGTACGTGTTGGAACCGTCCGCCGTGGCGCCCGCGCAGTACACGATGTTCTGCAGATCGTCCTGCTCGGCCAGCACCCCCTCGCTCACCAGGAACCCCGCGGCGAGCGCGAAGTCGTCCCCAGGTGTCCGCATGGTGATCGCGAGGGGTTTGCCGTTGAGCCGGATCTCCAGGGGTTCCTCGGCGACGAGCGTGTCCGGGCGGGTGGAGACCGCCCCGTCCCGGATGCGGATCACCTTGCGTCGTTCCGTGACTCGTCCCATGTCCCCATCAGCCCCGATCAGTTCCGGTTCTGGACGTGCTGGTAGCCGAAGCGGCCCTTGATGCACAGATTGCCGTGGGTCACCGGGTTGTCGTGCGGCGAGGTGACCTTCACGATCTCATTGTCCTGCACGTGAAGCGTGAGGTTGCAGCCCACTCCGCAGTACGCGCACACCGTGGTCGTCTCGGTCTGCTGGGCTTCGTCCCATGTCCCCGCCGCGCGCATGTCGAACTCGGACTTGAAGGACAGGGCTCCCGTCGGGCACACCTCGATGCAGTTCCCGCAGTACACGCACGCCGAATCGGTCAACGGAGCATCGTGCTCCACCGCGATCCGCGCATCGAACCCCCGCCCCGCCACCGAGATCGCGAAGGTGTTCTGCCACTGGTCTCCACAGGCGTCCACGCACTTGTAGCAGAGGATGCACTTGTCGTAGTCGCGCACATACAGGTCGTTGTCGACCCTGGGCTCCTCGTTCAGCCGGGCCGCGTCCGGGCCGAAGCGGTCCGGCTTGGCCTCGTACTCCTTGATCCACTCGGCGACTCGGGGGGTGGTCGACATATCGACCGACGAGGCGAGCAGCTCAAGCACCACCTTCCGACTGTGCCGCGCCCGCTCGGTGTCGGTGCGGACCGCCATGCCCGGCTCGGCCTTCCGCGAGCAGGCCGGGACCAGTGTCCGGGCCCCCTCGACCTCCACCACACACACGCGGCAGGCGTTCTTCGGCCTCAGGGTGTCCCCTTCGCACAGGGTCGGGACGTCCTTCCCGGCGGCCCGGCAGGCGTCGAGGATCGTCGAGCCCTCGGGCGCCCGTACCGGTTCCCCGTCGATCGTGAACTCCAGCAGTCGGCGGGGGATCCCCAGCGGTGTCACGGTCATTCGTACGCCCCCAGGCGGTCGATGGCGGATTCCACGGCGTTCCACGCGGTCTGTCCGAGACCGCAGATCGAGGCGTCACGCATGGCGCGGCCGACCTCCCTGAGCAGGGCGATGTCATCGGCGGCCGCCGCACCGGCGCGCTCCGCGATCCGGTGCAGCGCCTCCTCCTGGCGCACGGTCCCGACCCGGCACGGCACGCACTGCCCGCACGACTCGTCGCGGAAGAACTCGGCGATGCGCAGCAGCAGCCGGGGCAGCGGGACGGTGTCGTCGAAGGCCATCACCACACCCGAGCCGAGCGTGGTGCCCGCCTCCCGGGTGCCTTCGAAGGTGAGCGGGATGTCCATTTCATCGGGCCGTACGAAGCCGCCCGCGGCGCCGCCCAGCAGCACGGCCCGCAGGCCCTGATGTGCCCCAGCGAGTTGCAGCAGCTCGCCCAGGGTGGCCCCGAAGGGGAGTTCATAGATCCCGGGCCGCTCCACCGCCCCCGACACACAGAACAGCTTCGGCCCGGTCGACTTCGCGGTGCCGATCGCCGCGTACGCCGGGGCGCCCATGGTCAGGATCGGCAGGACGTTGACCAGCGTCTCCACGTTGTTCTCCACCGTGGGTTTGCCGAACAGGCCCTTCTCCACCGGGAACGGCGGCTTGGAGCGCGGCTCGCCGCGGTAGCCCTCGATGGAGTTGAAGAGCGCGGTCTCCTCACCGCAGATGTACGCGCCGGCGCCCCTGCGGATCTCGATGTCGAAGGCGTAGCCCTGCCCGAGGATGTCCTCGCCGAGCAGCCCACGCGCGCGTGCCTGCGCGAGAGCGTGCTCCATGCGCTCCAGCGCACGGGGATACTCACCGCGCAGATACAGATAGCCCTGGTGCGCGCCGGTCGCGTAGGCCGCGATCGTCATCGCCTCGACCAGCGCGTACGGATCGCCCTCCATGATCACGCGGTCCTTGAAGGTGCCCGGCTCGGACTCGTCGGCGTTGCACACGAGGTAGTGCGGACGGTCGGGCTGGGCCGCCGTGGCCTGCCATTTGCGGCCGGTGGGGAAGGCGGCGCCACCGCGCCCGACCAGGCCGGAGTCGGTGACCTCGCGGATGACGCCGGCCGGACCGAGAGCGAAGGCCCGGCGCAGGGCGGCGTAGCCGCCGTGGGCGCGGTAGTCGTCGAGGGAGGACGGGTCGACCACGCCGACCCGTCGCAGGAGCGTCAGGTCGCCGGAACCCGCCTGGGGCACCGCCGGCGCCGCCGACGGCTCCTCGGGCGCCGAGCCCGGTGAGGTCGCGGCGAGCACGGCGTCGTGCACGGTGGCCGGCGCCGACACGGCCGTACGCACGGGATCGCCCGCCCTGATCGCCAGGGCCGCCGGAGCGCGCTCGCACAGGCCCAGGCAGGGGCTGCGTTCGACATGGACGCCGCGGCCGAGGCCCGCCTCGACGCCCGCGCACAGTTCGGCCGCGCCCGCCGCCGCGCAGGCCAGGTCGGTGCAGACGTGCAGGACGGTCGCGGGGCGGGGCCTGACGGAGAACATGGCGTAGAAGGTGGCGACGCCGTACGCCTCCGCGGGCGGCACCGTCAGGCGTCGGCACAGGTAGTCGAGGGCGCCGTCGCTGATCCAGCCGATCCGGTCGTTGATGGCGTGCAGCCCCGGCAGCAGCAGGTCCCTGCGGTCCCGGGCCTCGCGTCCGCCGCGCGCCCACCTCAGGTCGGCGGCTCGCATCTCATCGCGGGCGGCGCCCTCCCAGGAGGACTCCGGGGGGCCCAACAGGGCGTCGACGGCCGCCCGTTCGTCGTCCGTCGGCTTGCTGTCGCCGAAGTGCAGGTCCACTTGCGTCACCTCACGATGGTCGCGACGGGGAGTTTCTCGATCCGGATCGCCGACGCCTTGAACTCCGCCGTCCCCGCGATCGGGCAGTTGGCCTCGATCGTCAGCTGGTTGGTGTCCACCTCGTCGGGAAAGTGCATGGTCATGAAGGCGAGCCCGGTCCTGAGGGCGGTGTCGATCCACACCGGCGCGACCACGGATCCCCGGCGCGAGCTCACCTGGACCTCCTCGCCCACCACGACCCCGTACCGCTCGGCGTCCTCCGGGCACAGCTCGATGTACTCGCCGCGCCTCAGCGGGGAGGCGAAACTGCCGCTCTGTACACCGGTGTTGTAGGAGTCGAGCCGTCGTCCGGTGGTGAGCCGGATCGGGTACTCCTCGTCGGTGAGGTCGACCGGCGGATCGTGCTGGACGAGGCCGAAGGGGGCCAGGCGGCCCCGGTTCGCGGGGTCGGGATCCCACAACCTGCCGTGCAGATAGGTGGGTTCGAGTTCCTCGGTGCTCGGGCACGGCCACTGGATGCCCTGCTGCTGCTCCAGACGTTCGTACGTCATCCCGTAGTGGTCCGGCGAGACGGACCTGAGCTCGTTCCAGACGGCCTCGGCGTCGGCGTACTTCCACTCGTGGCCGAGCCGTGCGGCCAGTTCGCAGATGATGTCGATGTCCTCGCGCGCCTCGCCGGGCGGGGCGACCGCCCTGCGGACGCGCTGAACCCGGCGCTCGCTGTTGGTCGTGGTGCCGTCGGTCTCGGCCCAGCCGGCGGTCGCGGGCAGGACGACGTCGGCCAGCTCGGCCGTCCTGGTCAGGAAGATGTCCTGGACGACGAGGAAGTCGAGGGCCTTGAGACGCCGTACTGCCTGTTCGCTGTCGGCCTCCGACTGGGCGGGGTTCTCGCCGACGCAGTAGACGGCCTTGAGCGTGCCCTCCTCCATCGCCTCGAACATCTCCGTCAGGTTCAGCCCGTAGTGCGGCTGGATGACGGTGTCCCACGCCGCCTCGAACTTCAGCCGGGAGCCGGGGTCGAGGATGTCCTGGAAGCCGGGCAGGCGATTGGGGATCGCGCCCATGTCGCCGCCGCCCTGGACGTTGTTCTGGCCGCGCAGCGGTTGCAGTCCGCTGCCGTAGCGGCCGACATGGCCGGTGAGCAGGGAGAGGTTGATCAGCGCGCGGACGTTGTCGGTGCCGTTGTGGTGCTCGGTGATGCCGAGGGTCCAGCACAGCTGGGCGCGCTCGGCACGGGCGTAGGCGTGTGCCAGCTCCTTGATGGCCTGGCCCGGTACGCCGGTCACCTTCTCGGCCAGCGACAGCGTCCAGGGCTCGACGAGTGCCTTGTACTCGTCGAAGCCGCTGGTCGCCCGCTCGATGAACGCCTCGTTGGCGAGCCCCGCGTGGATGATCTCGCGGCCGATCGCGTGCGCCATCGGGATGTCGGTGCCGACGTTCAGGCCCATCCAGCTCTCCGCCCATTCGGCGGTGGAGGTGCGGCGCGGGTCGACGGCGTACATCCGGGCGCCGTTCCTGATCCCCTTGAGCACGTGCTGGAAGAAGATCGGGTGCGCGAAGCGGGCGTTGGAGCCCCACATCACGATGACGTCGGTGTGCTCGATCTCCTCGTAGGAGGAGGTCCCGCCGCCGGAGCCGAAGGCCGCGCTCAGTCCGGCGACGCTCGGGGCGTGGCAGGTGCGGTTGCAGGAGTCGACGTTGTTGGTGCCCATGACGACCCGGGCGAACTTCTGGGCCACGTAGTTCATTTCATTGGTGGCGCGGGCGCAGGAGAACATGCCGAAGGCGCCGCGGTTGCGTTCGATGCCCCGGGCCGCCCGCTCCAGGGCCTCCTCCCAACTCGCCTGTCGGAACGGCTCGTCGCGGGAGTCCCTGATCAACGGATGGGTGAGCCGGGTGTAGGTCTTCGGCTGGCGTTTCCTCATGCGGCGCTCCTCAGTGCGAGCAGGTCCGAGATGGCGTGCACGGTGCGCAGGGTGGGCACATCCACGCCGGTGATCTCCGCCAGCTCGACGACCGCCGCGAGGAGTACGTCGAGTTCGAGCGGCTTGCCGCGCTCCAGGTCCTGGAGCGTGGAGGTGCGGTGGTCGCCGACCTTCTCCGCGCCGGCCATCCGGCGTTCGATGGAGACGCCGACCTCGCAGCCGAGGGCCTCGGCGACGGCGAGCGTCTCGGCCATCATGGTCTCGATCACCTTGCGGGTGCCGCCGTGCAGACACATCTGCCGCATGGTGGCGCGGGCCAGCGCGCTGATCGGGTTGAAGGAGATGTTGCCCAGCAGCTTGACCCAGATGTCGCCGCGGAGATCGGGCTCGACCGGGCACTTGAGGCCACCGGCCCTCATGGCCTCGCTGAAGGCCAGACAGCGCTTGGAGACACTGCGGTCGGGCTCGCCGATGGAGAACCGGGTGCCTTCCAAGTGCCGTACGACGCCCGGTCCTTCGAGTTCGGTGGCCGCGTAGACGACACAGCCGATGGCCCGTTCGGGCGCGAGCACCGCACTGACCGCGCCGCCGGGGTCGGCGCTCTCCACGCGATGGCCGTCGTGGGGGCCGCCGTGCCGGTGGAAGTACCACCAGGGGATGCCGTTCTGGGCGGCGATCACCGCCGTGGAGTCGTGCAACAGGGGCTCGATCAGCGGCCCGCACGCCGCGTACGAGTTGGCCTTCAGACCCAGGAACACATAGTCGACCGGGCCGATCTCGGCCGGGTCGTCGGTGGCATGGGCGTGGGCGGTGAAATCGCCGCGCGGGCTGAGTACCCGCACGCCGTGCTGCCTCATGGCCGCGAGATGCGGTCCACGGGCGACGAGATGCACATCGGCGCCGGCGCGGTGGAGCGCGGCACCGACGTAGGCGCCGATCGCACCGGCGCCGAGGACTGCGACTTTCATACGGCGGAGCTCCGTTCGGTTCGAGGGATACCGCGGAGATGGGCACTGCCGAAACTCTGTCGACGAAATACTGTCTACAGTATGCCCGTTGGGCGGGCAAGGGTTCGCGCAGCACTGGAAGCACGCTGGAAACCGGTCGGTTCGACCGTTCGTCGCGCATGGGATACCGCTCACCGCATACCGTCGACGTGCCGCCTTCTCAACTCCCTTCCGGCTTCCTACCGTTCGGGATCATGAGTCCACCGGTCGCACCCCCGGGTTGGAGCCGCTGGCTGGTTCCCCCCGCCGCCCTCTCGGTCCACCTCTCCATCGGCCAGGCCTATGCCTGGTCCGTGTTCAAGCCGCCCCTGGAATCCGCGCTCGGCCTCAGCGGCACGCAGAGCGCGCTCCCCTTCCAACTGGGCATCGTCATGCTGGGCCTGTCGGCCGCGTTCGGCGGCACGCTCGTCGAGCGCAACGGCCCGCGCTGGGCGATGACCGTCGCCCTGTGCTGTTTCTCCTCCGGCTTTCTGCTCTCCGCGCTCGGCGCGGCCACCGAGCAGTACTGGCTGATCGTCCTCGGCTACGGCTTCGTCGGCGGGATCGGCCTCGGCATCGGCTACATCTCGCCCGTCTCCACCCTGATCAAGTGGTTCCCGGACCGGCCGGGCATGGCCACCGGCATCGCCATCATGGGCTTCGGCGGCGGCGCGCTGATCGCCTCGCCGTGGTCGGCGCAGATGCTGGAGTCCTTCGGCAGCGACCCTTCCGGGATCGCCCTCGCCTTCCTGGTGCACGGGCTGTCGTACGCCGTCTTCATGCTGCTCGGCGTTCTTCTGGTACGGGTTCCGCGCACCGAGAAGCCGGTCAGCGGCGCGCCCAGTGTGCTCGCCGGCCCGCAGGTCTCGGCGAACCAGGCCGTGCGTACCCCGCAGTTCTGGTGTCTGTGGGTCGTGCTCTGCATGAACGTGACCGCGGGCATCGGCATCCTGGAGAAGGCCGCCCCGATGATCACGGACTTCTTCGCGGACACCTCGACAACGGTGTCGGCGACCGCCGCGGCCGGCTTCGTCGCCCTGCTGTCGGCCGCCAACATGGCCGGACGCATCGGCTGGTCGTCCACCTCCGACCTGATCGGGCGGAAGAACATCTACCGCCTCTACCTGGGCGTCGGTGCGCTGATGTACGCCTCCATCGCCCTGTTCGGCGACTCCTCCAAGCCGCTGTTCATCCTGTGCGCCCTGGTGATCCTCTCCTTCTACGGCGGCGGCTTCGCGACGATCCCCGCCTATCTGAAGGACCTCTTCGGCACCTATCAGGTCGGCGCGATCCACGGCCGGCTGCTCACCGCCTGGTCCCTGGCCGGTGTCCTCGGACCGCTGATCGTGAACTGGATCGCCGACCGGCAGGAGGAGGCGGGCAAGTCCGGCTCATCTCTGTACGGGCTCTCCTTCGTCATCATGATCGGCCTGCTGGTCATCGGCTTCGTCGCCAACGAACTGGTCCGGCCCGTCCATGCCCGCCACCACATTCCGTCACCCAGGCAGGAGCGCGTCGATGTCCAGCGACAGCAGTCAGAGTCCGCCTAGCCGCCGCGGGCTGATCGCCTTCGCCTGGCTGTGGGTGGGGGCACCGCTCTGCTACGGCCTCTACGAACTCGTACAGAAGGCGACACAGCTGTTCACCGGGTGACCGTGGGCGGCTGGCCGTTCGAAAAGTGTTCGGGCGTCCGAGTGCCTGACAGAAGCCGACAACCCGGGCGCCCTATTCCTGTGGCTTCACCTGCCGCCGTACCGGCGAGTCACTGATCAGACTGGTGGATCCCGCTACCCAAGGCAACGAGGGGGATCACCCGATGAACGGCTCGCGCATCGCAGCGCTCGGCCATTACCAGCCGGCCAAGGTACTCACCAATGAGGACCTGGTCGGCATGGTCGACACCAGTGACGAGTGGATCAGATCGCGGGTGGGCATCCGCACACGCCATATCGCCGGGCCTGACGAGCCGGTCGACGAACTCGCCGGGCACGCCGCGGCCAAGGCGCTCGCGACGGCGGGCCTGACGCCGGGCGACATCGACCTGGTGCTGGTGGCCACCTCCACCGCCGTCGACCGCTCCCCGAACATGGCCGCGCGCGTGGCCGCCCGGCTGGGCATCCCCTCGCCCGCCGCGATGGACGTCAACGTCGTCTGCGCCGGTTTCACCCACGCGCTGGCCACCGCCGACCACGCCGTCCGGGCGGGCGCCGCCACCCGGGCCCTGGTGATCGGCGCCGACAAGATGTCCGATGTGACCGACTGGACCGACCGCACGACCTGTGTGCTCGTCGGCGACGGGGCGGGGGCCGCCGTGGTCGAGGCATCGGACGAGGCCGGCATCGGGCCCGTGCTGTGGGGCTCGGTGCCCGAGATGGGGCACGCCGTGCGGATCGAGGGGACGCCGTCGCGGTTCGCGCAGGAAGGGCAGAGCGTCTACCGCTGGGCGACCACCCAGCTGCCGTCGATCGCGCGGCAGGCGTGCGAGCGGTCCGGGCTCGCCCCCGCCGACCTCGCCGCGGTCGTACTCCACCAGGCCAACCTGCGGATCATCGAACCCCTTGCAGAGAAGATCGGCGCGGTGAACGCCGTGGTGGCGAAGGATGTCTCCGAGTCCGGGAACACCTCGGCGGCGAGCATCCCACTGGCCTTCTCCAAGCTCGTGGAGCGCGGCGAGATCTCCGGCGGTGACCCGGTGCTGCTGTTCGGCTTCGGCGGGAACCTGTCGTACGCCGGGCAGGTCGTGCGCTGTCCCTAGGCGGGGTGTGACAAGGCCAACTCCCCTGTTCCCTGGCCTTTGTGCGCCGTAGACTGTAGACGAAAGACAATCCATACTTTGCTGTCCGACGGCTCTGGAGGGGGACCGCGATGTTGTCGACAGGACTTCCGCAGGGGGCGGTGCCCAAGCTCGAACGGCCCGGGCCGCTGCGGGACCGTGTCTACGAGGCACTGCTCGAACTCATCACCACCCGTGCCCTGCGCCCCGGGCAGCATCTGGTCGAGAGCGAACTGGCCGGTCATCTCGGCGTGTCCCGGCAGCCCGTGCGGGAGGCGCTGCAGCGTCTGAACACCGAGGGCTGGGTCGATCTGCGGCCCGCCCAGGGCGCGTTCGTGCACGAGCCCACCGAGGAGGAGGCCGACCAGCTCCTCACCGTGCGCACCCTGCTGGAGGCCGAGGCGGCCCGGCTCGCCGCCGCCAACGCCGGAGCCGCCGGGATCACCGCCCTGGAGGAGCTCTGCGCCGAGGGCGAGCGCGCGGTGGAGGCCGACGACGTGGACGGCGCCGTGGCGATGAACGCCCGCTTCCACGCGAAGGTCATGGAACTCGCGGGCAACGCCGTCCTCGCCGAACTCGCCGCCCAGGTCGACCGCCGGGTGCGCTGGTACTACACGCCGGTGGCCCGGCAGCGCGGCCGGCAGTCCTGGATCGAGCACCGCCGGCTGATCGCGGCGATCTCGGACCGGGACCAGCAGCGCGCCACCGACCTCATGCGCGAACACACCGAGCACACCCGGACGTCGTACCACGCCCGTCAGCGGTCCTGAGCGCCCTTTTGGGGTTCAGAACGCGTCGGTGTGCTCCCGCCACCGCCTCGGCGCCCAGCGGCAGACCGTCCGTCGTCCCGGAGCGGCTGAGCGCGCGGACCGGCTCACCGGCCACCGCCAGGGCCCGGACGAGCTCGGCACCGACGTTCCCCGTCGCACCAGTCACCAGTAACACGAGGTCCCCCTTTTCCTCCGCGGGCTTGGGCATGGTGCCCATCCTGTTTCCTCCGCGGGCTTGGGCACGGTGCCCATCCTGCGATGCCGGCGCGGGAGACACGAGGCTTTGTCCTGTGAGTGGAAGAAGTCGTCGGCAATTCGTGCACAGATTCTTCCCGGCCACGGCAACCGCTGCTACGTTCCCCTCGAAAGCCCGGCAACTGGTGGCCGGAACAGGCGGGGAGGGGCACGTGAGACGCATGAGGGCACGACCCGCGAACGCCCATCAGGCCCGGCTGCTCAAGCTGTTGCGTGACGGGGGGCCCAACTCCCGGGCGCAACTGGGCGATCAGGTCGATCTCTCACGGTCCAAGCTGGCCGTGGAGGTGGACCGGCTGCTGGAGACGGGCCTGGTCGTGGCCGACGGACTCGCCGCCTCGCGCGGCGGCCGGCGCTCCCACAACATCCGGCTCAACCCGGGGCTGCGCTTCCTCGGTGTCGACATCGGCGCGACCTCGGTCGACGTCGCCGTCACCAACGCGGAACTGGAGATCCTCGGACACCTCAACCACCCCATGGACGTGCGCGAAGGCCCGGTCGCGGTCTTCGAGCAGGTCCTCGCCATGGCCGCCAAGCTGAGGGCGTCCGGGCTCGCGGAGGGGTACGACGGCGCCGGCATCGGCGTCCCGGGACCGGTCCGCTTCCCCGAGGGCGTCCCGGTCGCGCCGCCGATCATGCCGGGCTGGGACGGCTTCCCGGTACGGGAGGCGCTCAGCCAGGAACTCGGCTGCCCGGTCATGGTCGACAACGACGTGAACCTGATGGCGATGGGGGAGCAGCACGCGGGCGTGGCACGCTCCGTGGGCGACTTCCTCTGCGTGAAGATCGGCACCGGTATCGGCTGCGGCATCGTGGTCGACGGCCATGTCCACCGCGGCACGACGGGCAGCGCCGGCGACATCGGGCACATCCAGGCGGTGCCCGACGGCAGGCCCTGCGCCTGCGGCAACCGGGGCTGCCTGGAAGCCCACTTCAGCGGGGCGGCCCTCGCCCGGGACGCCGTGGAGGCGGCCCAGCAGGGGCGCTCGGTCGAACTCGCCGCACGTCTTGAGACGAACGGCGGCCTCAGCGCCGTCGACGTCGCCGCCGCGGCCGCCGCGGGTGACGCCACCGCCCTCGATCTGATCCGCGAGGGCGGCAACCGCACCGGCCAGGTCATCGCCGGCCTGGTCAGCTTCTTCAACCCGGGCCTGGTGGTGATCGGCGGCGGGGTGACCGGCCTCGGCCACACCCTGCTCGCCGCGATCCGCACCCAGGTCTACCGCCAGTCGCTGCCGCTGGCGACCGGCAACCTGCCCATTGTCCTCGGGGAGTTGGGCCCCACCGCCGGAGTCATCGGCGCGGCCCGGCTCATCAGCGACCACCTGTTCTCACCCGCGTAACCGATCTCTTCCAAGAGCCCGCGCAACGACGTCTTACACGAGTAACGCCAGCACGGCGCCCTGCTTCGCCCTGCCCTGAAACCGGCCCGCACGCCCGCCAAGGGGAGCTCATGGCACCAGAACCACCGCTGCTCAGCATGTCCGGCATCACCAAGTCCTTCCCCGGCGTCCGGGCACTCGACGGAGTCGACCTCGACGTCCAGGCCGGCGAGGTGCACTGTCTGCTCGGTCAGAACGGCGCGGGCAAGTCCACCCTCATCAAGGTCCTGGCCGGCGCCCACCAGCCCGACACGGGCTCCATCCGCTGGCGCGGCGAGGAGGTCACCCTGCGCTCCCCGATCGCCGCCATGCGCCTGGGCATCGCCACCATCTACCAGGAACTCGACCTGGTGGAGCACCTGTCGGTGGCCGAGAACGTCCACCTCGGCCATGAACTGACGGCCGCCGGTTTCGTCGTACGACGGAAGACGGCGCGAGCCTCGACCGCCCAGCTCCTCAAGCGACTTGGGCATCCCGAGATCGATCCCGGGCGTCTGGTGGGGGAGTTGTCGGCGGCCCAGCAGCAGATCGTCTCCATGGCGCGGGCGCTCTCTCATGACGTACGGCTGATCGTGATGGACGAGCCGTCCGCCGCCCTCGACCCGGACGAGGTCGACAACCTCTTCCGGATCGTCGGCGACCTGACCGCCGACGGGGTCGCCGTCGTCTACATCTCGCACCGGCTTGAGGAGATCCGGCGCATCGGCGACCGGGTGACGGTGCTCAAGGACGGCCGGGCCGTGGCGGTCGGACTGCCCGCGAAGACGACACCCACGCGGGATGTCGTGGCGCTGATGACGGGCCGCAATGTCGAGTACGTCTTTCCCGACCGGCCCGTGGGTGTGGCGGATCGCCGCCTTCCTGCTGATCATCCTGTCCGGCTCGGGACAGAACACCAACGGCAACTTCTACGAACTCGACGCCATCGCCGCAGCGATCATCGGCGGCACCCTGCTCAGCGGCGGCCGCGGCACCATCACCGGCTCGGTGCTCGGCGTCCTGATCTTCACCACGATCACCAACATCTTCGCCCTGAACAACCTGCAGAGCGACGTCCAGCAGATCGCCAAGGGCGCGATCATCGTCGCCGCCGTGCTGGTCCAGCGCCGTACCGCGAGCACGACCTGAGGAAAGGGTTCACCGCCATGCCAGAATTCACCAGTCGCAGAGGGCTGCTGTTCGGATCCGCCGCCGTGGGCGCGGGTGCCCTCCTCGCGGGTTGCACGAGTAACGAGTCCGGCGACGAGCCTGCCGCGAACGACCAGCCGGCCGCCGACGACAAGCCCGGCAAGCCCGTCACCATCGGTTTCGCGGGCCCGCAGGCCGACCACGGCTGGCTCAACGCCATCAACGACAACGCCAAGAACCGAGCGAAGAAGTACTCCGACGTCACCCTGGAGATCACCGAGGGCTCCAATGACACCGCCGCCCAGATCGGCCAGATCGAGACGCTGATCAACAAGAAGGTCGACGTCCTGGTGATCCTGCCGGCCGACGGCAAGGCGCTCACCCAGGTCGGCCTGAAGGCGATGCGCGCGGGCATCCCGGTGATCAACCTGGACCGGATCTTCAACTCCCCGCAGGCGTACCGCTGCTGGATCGGCGGCGACAACTACGGCATGGGGCTGAACGCCGGGCACTACATCGGCGAGAAGCTCAAGGACAAGTCCGGTGCCCGGGTGATCGAGCTGGCGGGCCTGGACAACCTGGAGCTCACCCAGCAGCGCACCCAGGGCTTCGACGACGCCCTGAAGAACTACCCCGACATCAAGAAGGTGGCCCGCCAGGCCGCCGAGTTCACCGTCGAGTCGGGACAGGCCAAGATGGCCCAGCTCCTGCAGGCCCAGTCCAACTTCGACGCGCTGTGGAACCACGACGACGACCAGGGCGTCGGCGCGCTGCGCGCCATCGAGCAGGCCGGACGCGACGACTGCCTGATGGTCGGCGGCGCGGGCGCGCTCTCCGCCTTCCAGGCCATCAAGCAGGACGCCGGGGTGCTGAAGGCGACGGTCCTGTACCCGCCGACCATGGCCGCCTCCGCGATCGACCTCGCCCGTGGGCTCGGCCAGGGCAAGGGGGTCGGCGGCCTCGCCGAGTTCGAGATCCCGGCCTCGCTGACCCTGTACTCGGCCGTCGTCGACAAGGAGAACGTCGACCAGTACATGCCCACCGGCTTCAAGTAGGCCGAGTCGCGCCCGCACCCCCCACCGTGAAGGACGAGGAGGACATCCGCATGTCAGAAGGTGCTGTGACGGAGAAGCCGCCGCTGCGCGTCGGCATGGTCGGCTACGCCTTCATGGGCGCCGCCCACTCCCAGGGCTGGCGCACCGTGGGGCGCGTCTTCGACCTGCCCCGGCGACCCGTCCTGGCCGCGATCTGCGGACGGGACGCGGCCGCGGTGGGCGCGGCGGCCCACCGGCACGGCTGGGCGGCGGCCGAGACCGACTGGCGTGCGCTGATCGCCCGGGACGACGTCGACCTCGTCGACATCTGCACGCCCGGCGACAGCCACGCCGAGATCGCCGTCGCCGCGCTGGCCGCGGGGAAGCACGTCCTGTGCGAGAAGCCTCTGGCCAACACGGTCGAGGAGGCCTCGGTGATGGCGGACGCGGCCGAAGCGGCGTACCGGATAGGCCAGTTGGCGATGGTCGGCTTCAACTACCGCCGGGTGCCCGCGACCGCCCTCGCCCGGCGGATGGTCGCCGAGGGGCGGATCGGCGCGCTGCGGCATGTGCGGGTGACGTACCTTCAGGACTGGCTCGTGGACCCCGAGTTCCCGCTGACCTGGCGGCTGCGCAAGGAGTACGCCGGATCGGGCTCACTCGGCGACCTCGGGGCGCACATCGTGGACCTCGCGCAGTATGTGGCGGGCGAGCGGCTGGCCGGGGTGTCGGCCCTCACGGAGACCTTCGTACGGGAACGGCCGCTGCCCGGCGCGAGCAGCGGACTGTCCGCGGTGTCCGGCGCGGGCACGGGGACAGTCACCGTGGACGACGCGGCCCTGTTCACCGCCCGCTTCCCCTCCGGCGCCCTCGCCTCCTTCGAGGCGACCCGCTACGCCACCGGCCGCAAGAACGCCCTGCGCCTCGAACTCAACGGCGAGCGCGGCTCGTTGGCCTTCGACCTGGAGCGGCTCAACGAACTCTCCTACCACGACGGCACCGAGCCCGGAGCGCGCGCCGGCTTCCGCCGCATCCTCGTCACCGAGCCCGACCACCCCTACCTGGACGCCTGGTGGCCGCCGGGCCACGGTCTCGGCTACGAACACACCTTCGTCCACCAGGCCCGCGATCTGGTCGACGCCATCGCCGAGGGCCGGCAGCCCGACCCCTCCTTCGCCGACGGGCTCCAGGTGCAGCGCGTCCTCGCGGCGGTGGAGGAGAGCGCCGAGAAGAACTCCGTCTACACGCCCATAGCGGTCTGAAATCGAGGAGCCCCCGACATGCCGCGCACCTTCACGCTCTTCACCGGTCAGTGGGCCGACCTGCCCTTGGAGGAGGTCTGCCGTCTCGCCCGTGACTTCGGCTACGACGGTCTTGAACTCGCCTGCTGGGGCGATCACTTCGAGGTCGACAAGGCGCTGGCCGATCCGTCGTACCTCGACTCCCGGCATCAGCTGCTGGAGAAGTACGGCCTCAAGTGCTGGGCGATCTCCAACCACCTGGTCGGCCAGGCGGTCTGCGACGCCATCATCGACGAACGCCACCAGGCCATCCTGCCCGGCGCGATATGGGGCGACGGCGACGGCGAGGGGGTACGGCGGCGCGCCGCCGACCGGATGAAGGACACCGTGCGGGCCGCGGCCGCCTTCGGTGTCGACACCGTCATCGGCTTCACCGGCTCCGCCATCTGGCACCTGGTCGCGATGTTCCCGCCCGCCCCCGAGTCGATGATCGAACGCGGCTACGACGACTTCGCCCGGCGCTGGAACCCGATCCTGGACGTCTTCGACGCCGAGGGCGTCCGCTTCGCCCACGAGGTCCACCCCGGCGAGATCGCCTACGACTACTGGACAACGCAACGCGCCCTGGAGGCGGTTGACCGGCGACCGGCCTTCGGTCTGAACTTCGACCCCTCGCACTTCGTGTGGCAGGACCTCGACCCGGTCGGCTTCCTCTACGACTTCCGTGACCGGATCTACCACGTCGACTGCAAGGAGGCCCGCAAACGCCTCGACGGCCGCAACGGGCGCCTCGGCTCCCACCTGCCCTGGGGCGACCCGCGGCGCGGCTGGGACTTCGTGTCCGCCGGCCACGGGGACGTCCCGTGGGAGGACGTCTTCCGGATGCTGCGCTCCATCGACTACCAGGGCCCGATCTCCGTGGAATGGGAGGACGCCGGAATGGACCGGCTCCAGGGCGCCCCGGAGGCGCTGGCCCGCCTGAAGGCGTACGACTTCGAACCGCCCTCGGCCTCCTTCGACGCCGCCTTCGGCAACTGAGCTCTCCCCTGTGTCTCCGGGGTGACGGCGCACCCCGGCGCAAGGCACCCGCAGGTGCGACGAGCCCCATCTACCTGGTCTTCAAGGGGGCAACGGGCTCGGGCGCGCTGTTCGACGTCGACGACTTCACTTGCACCACCGGCTGAAAAGAGGTGTGCGCGATGCGATCAACTGTCGGAGGTTCAACGGTGGTTGCGGGTACGGCCGCCCTGCTCCTCGGCTGTATGCCGGGACCGGCCGCGTCCTCTCGATTTCACCAACACCGATCCGGCCCGGAGCCTGCGTGACGGGGCATGTCGGCATCCAGAACCACGGATCCGACGACCAGGTGTCCTTCCGGGACATCCGGATCAAGGAACTGCCCGTCAAGGGCGACTGATCGGCGGCGGGCGGGGGGACGCCGGACTCCCACCCGCCGTCTTCCACCCCCCTTCTTGGGGGAGCACCGGGGTTTCCCGCACGACAAGGAGGCTGCCCATGTCCATGTCCCGTTCTGGATCCCGAGTCGGAGTCTGGCTCATCGGAGCGCGCGGCTCCGTCGCCACGACGGTGGTCGCGGGCTGCGCCGCGGTCTCCGCGGGCCTGCACCCGCCGACGGGCATGGTCACCGAAACCCCGCCCTTCGCCGCCTCGGGGCTGCCGCCGCTGCCCTCCCTGGTCTTCGGCGGCCACGACACCGTGGCCTGTCCGCTGCCCAAGCGCGCGGAGGAACTGGCCGCGGGCGGCGTGCTGCCGCCCGGCCTCCCGGCCGCCGTGGCGTCCGAACGGGCCGCCGCGGACCGGGAGATCAGGCCGGGCGGCCCCCTCCCCGGCGACACCCGGGACGCGGACTCACTGATCACCGCCTTCGCCGCCGACATCCAGGACTTCGTACGACGGCTCGGCCTGACCCGCGCCGTCGTGGTGAACGTCGCCTCGACCGAACCCACACCCACCGACCAGGCCCTCCCGCCCAGCACCCTGTACGCGGCGGCGGCCCTGCGCGCGGGCTGCCCCTACATCAACTTCACCCCATCAACAGGCCTGCACCATCCGGCACTTGCCAGGTTGACCGCCGAATCCGGGCTCCCTCACGCGGGCCGCGACGGCAAGACCGGCCAGACCCTGCTCCGGGCAGCCCTGGCCCCGATGTTCACCCAGCGCGCCCTCGCGGTGCGTGCCTGGTCCGGCACGAACCTCCTCGGCGGCGGCGACGGAGCCGCCCTCGCCGACCCGGCGGCCGCCGCGAAGAACGCCGGCAAGGAACGCGTCCTCACCGACACCCTCGCCACCCCTCCCGAGGGCGAGGTCCACATCGACGACGTCCCCGCCCTCGGCGACTGGAAGACCGCCTGGGACCACGTGGCCTTCGACGGCTTCCTGGGCACGCGGATGATCCTCCAGACCATCTGGCAGGGCTGCGGTTCGGCGCTGGCCGCTCCCCTGGTCCTGGACTTGGCCCGACTGACGACACGGGCACATGAGCGGGGCCTGTCCGGGCCGCTCGGTGAACTCGGCTTCTGCTTCAAGGACCCGGTGGGCGAGGGGCCGGCGGGGCTGGCTGAGCAGTATGCGGAGCTGGTGCGGTTCGGGGAGCGGTTGCGGGGTGGGGGAGCGGGGGCTGGGAGCGGCTCGGGCGAGGTGGGGCTCTGTGGTGCGGATGCGGGGGAGGACGGTGCGGGGTTGGGCGGTGGCTCCGGTGAGGTCGGGCTTCGGGGTGGTTCGGGGGAGGGGTGCGTGGGGTCGGGCGGCGGCATCGACGACGTCGGGCTCGCTGGCGGCGGTGCGGGGGAGGAGCGGTGAGCGGGGGTGTGGCGGGTGGGGCGGCGGTGGGTGCGGACGCGGAGTTGAGGGCTGTCCTCGTCCAGGCCTCAGCCGCCCGCCGCGGCGCCACCACTCTGCTGGTTGCGGTCCCTGCCCCGCTGGACCGTCGGTTCGTGAGGAAGGTGAGCATCACATGACCTCCGAAGCACGCCACCCCCTCGCCGTCACCTCCCTCCGTTTCGGCTACGGCACCAACGGTCTCGCCGACCTCCGTCTGGACGATGCCCTCTCCCTCCTCGCCGACCTCGGTTACGACGGCGTCGGACTCACCCTCGACCACATGCACCTGGACCCGCTGGCGCCGGGCCTCGCCGCCCGGGTCGGCCGCGTGGCAGATCGTCTGGGCTCCCTCGGGCTGGGCGTCACCGTCGAAACCGGTGCCCGCTATGTGCTTGATCCGCGCCGCAAACACGGCCCCTCCCTGCTCGACCCCGACCCGGACGCCCGTGCCCGCCGCGTCGACCTTCTGATCCGCGCCGTCCGGATCGCCGCCGACCTCGGCGCCCACGCCGTGCACTGCTTCAGCGGCATCGCCCCGGACGTCACCGACCAGGACACCGCCTGGAAACGCTTGACCGAGGCCCTCACGCCCGTCCTGGACGCGGCCACCTGCGCCGGAGTCCCGCTCGCCGTCGAACCCGAACCCGGTCACGTTCTGGCCACCCTCGCCGACTTCCACCGCCTCCGCCGCGTCCTGGGCGACCCGGAGCCCCTCGGTCTCACCCTCGACATAGGCCACTGCCAGTGCCTCGAACCCCTCCCTCCCGCCGACTGCGTTCGCGCCGCCGCGCCTTGGCTGCACCACGTCCAGATCGAGGACATGCGCCGCGGCGTCCATGAACACCTCCCCTTCGGAGACGGCGAGATCGACTTCCCGCCCGTCCTCGCGGCCCTCGCCGCCACCGGCTACCAGGGCCTGACCGTCGTGGAACTGCCCCGCCACTCCCACGCGGGCCCCCAATACGCCGAACTCTCCCTCCCGTTCCTCCGCAACGCCGCCATCGCCGCCGCGGGCCCCACCAGGTCCCCGCATCCCGGCGAGCCCTGCGCCACCCCCGAAGGGAGCACCCCATGACCCACCCCCGCCCCACCACGGGCACACCGGCGGCGGGCAAACAAGGCCCCCAGGGCCCTCCCGCCCCCTCCCTCGCCCTGACCCCACCCCCCACCCTCCACGCCCACCTCACCACCCATCTCGCCGGAGCCGCCCGGGCCTGGCTGGACCAGGCCCTCGACGAGGCCGCCGCCCACCCCGGCACCCACGGACCCATCTCCGTATGGGAGTTGCGCCTGGCCGAGGCCGGCCGCCGCTGTGGCTCCGGGTACGCCGACGCCGCCCGCGTCCTCATCCTGCACGCGGCCCGAGCCGACGCCGACGCCCTCACCCGCGTCTACTCCCAGGGCACCGGCGCCGAACGCCGCGCCGTCCTGCACGCCCTGCCCCATCTCGTGCCGGGCCCGGACGCCCTCCCGCTGGTCGAGGACGCCCTGCGCGCCAACGACACCGGCCTCCTCGCCGCCGCCGTGGGCCCGTACGCCGCCCGGCACCTCGACCCCCACCAGTGGCGGCACGCCGTCCTGAAGTGCCTGTTCACCGGCGTGTCCGTCAGCGCGGTGGCCGACCTGGAACGCCGGGCCCACGCCGACGCCGAGCTCGCCCGCATGCTCGGCGACTACGCCGCCGAACGCACCGCCGCGGGCCGTCCCGTACCCGAGGACCTGTACCGCGTCCTGGCCCTGACCGAATCCGGCTCCACACCCCCACCGCACGGCGACGCCCACCCCCACGGCAAGGAGTCCTGATGCGCATCTTCGACCCCCACATCCATATGACGTCCAGGACCACCGACGACTACGAGGCCATGCACGCCGCAGGTGTCCGCGCCGTCGTCGAGCCCTCCTTCTGGCTGGGCCAGCCCCGCACCTCGCCGGCCACCTTCTTCGACTACTTCGACTCCCTCCTCGGCTGGGAACCCTTCCGCGCCGCCCAGTACGGCATCGCCCACCACTGCACGCTCGCCCTCAACCCCAAGGAGGCGAACGACCCGCGCTGTCTGCCCGTCCTCGACGAACTGCCCCGCTATCTCGTCAAGGACCAGGTCGTCGCCGTCGGCGAGATCGGCTATGACTCGATGACCCCGCCGAGGACACCGCACTCGCCGCCCAGCTCCAGCTCGCCGCCGACCACGAACTGCCCGCGCTCGTGCACACCCCGCACCGCGACAAGGCGGCCGGTCTGCGCCGCACCCTCGACGTCGTCCGGGAGTCCGCACTGCCCCCGGACCGCGTCCTGGTCGACCACCTCAACGAGACCATCGTCAAGGAGGCCAAGGACAGCGGCTGCTGGCTGGGCTTCTCCGTCTCTCCGGACACCAAGATGGACGAGTAACGGATGGTCGCCATCCTCCGCGCCTATGGCCCCGAGCAGGTGCTGGTGAACTCCGCCGCCGACTGGGGACGCAGCGACCCGCTCAAGACCCGCAGGGTCGGCGACCTGATGCTGGCCGAGGGCTTCACCGAGGACGAGGTCGACCGGGTGCTGTGGCGCAACCCCGTCGCCTTCTACGGGCTCAGCGGCCGGCTGGACCTGGACGTCACGGCCACCGACGCCACCCACGAGGGCAACTCCATCCTCCGCGGCGGGGCGTGAGCCATGCGCTTCCGCCACCCCGACGGCTCCACCGTCCACCTCGCCTACTGCACCAACGTCCACCCCGCCGAGACCCTCGACGGCGTCCTCGCCCAGCTCCGGGACCACTGCGAGCCCGTCCGCCGCCGCCTCGGCCGTGACCGCCTCGGCATCGGTCTGTGGCTCGCCCGCGCCGCGGCCCACGCCCTGGTCACCGACCCCTCCGCCCTGCGCGGCCTGCGCTGCGAGCTGGACCGCCGAGGCCTTGAAGTGGTCACCCTCAACGGTTTTCCCTATGAGGGCTTCGGCGCCGAAGAGGTCAAGTACCGCGTCTACCGGCCGGACTGGACCGAACCCGAGCGCCTCGACCACACCACCGCCCTCGCCCGCCTCCTCGCCGGACTGCTCCCCGACGACGTCGACGAGGGCAGCATCTCCACCCTCCCGCTCGCCTGGCGCACCCGGCCCATCGACACGGCCCACACCGCGCTGCGCACCCTCGGCGAACGGCTCGACGCGCTGGAGGAACTCACCGGCCGCTCCATCCGCATGGGTCTGGAACCGGAGCCCGGCTGCGTCATCGAGACCACCGCCGACGCCATCGCACCGCTCACCGCGATCGACCACCCACGCCTTGGCATCTGCGTCGACACCTGCCATCTCGCCACCTCCTTCGAAGATCCGCACATCGCCCTGGACGCCCTTGTCGCGTCCCGCATACCTGTCGTGAAATCCCAGCTCTCGGCAGCACTGCACGCCGAGCATCCCCACCTCCCCGAAGTCCGCGAGGCCCTCGCCGCCTTCGACGAACCCCGCTTCCTGCACCAGACCCGCACCCGAACCGCCGCTGGACTGCGCGGCACCGACGATCTCGGCGAGGCCCTCGGCGGCCAGGCGCTCCCCGACGCGGCGCCCTGGCGCGCCCACTTCCACGTCCCGCTGCACGCGGCCCCCGCCGCGCCCCTCACCTCCACACTCCCGGTTCTGAAGGCCGCCCTGGTCCGGCTCGTCGGCGGCCCGCACCCGCTGGCCCGTCATCTGGAGGTCGAGACCTACACCTGGCAGGCCCTCCCGCCCGAGCTGCGCCCCAGCACCCGGACGCAGCTCGTCGACGGCATCGCCGCCGAACTGACCCTCGCCCGCGACCTGTTGACCGACCTCGGCCTGAAGGAGCTGCCATGAGCGCCCCTCCCACCCCGCTCCTGGTCCTGGACGTCGTCGGCCTCACCCCCCGTCTCCTCGACCACATGCCCCACCTCAAGCGCCTCGCCCAGTCCGGCTCCCGGGCCGTGCTCGGCACCGTCCTGCCCGCCGTGACCTGCGCCGCCCAGTCCACCTTCCTCACCGGCACCCACCCTCGCGAGCACGGCATCGTCGGCAACGGCTGGTACTTCCGCGAACTGGGCGATGTCCTGCTGTGGCGCCAGCACAACGGCCTGGTCGCCGGCGACAAACTCTGGGACGCCGCCCGCCGCGCCCACCCCGGCTACACCGTCGCCAACATCTGCTGGTGGTACGCGATGGGCGCCGACACCGACATCACCGTCACCCCCCGCCCCGTCTATTACGCCGACGGCCGCAAGGAACCCGACTGCTACACCCGGCCGGCCGCCCTGCACGACGAACTCACCGACAAGTTCGGCACCTTCCCCCTCTTCCACTTCTGGGGCCCGGGCGCCAGCATCGTCTCCAGCCGCTGGATCATCGACGCGACCCGCCACATCCTGCGCACCCGGCACCCGGACCTGACACTCTGCTACCTCCCTCACCTCGACTACGACCTGCAGCGCCACGGCCCCGACGACCCGCGTTCCCTGAAAGCGGCCGCCGAACTCGACGCCGTCATCGGCCCGCTGCTCCACGACGCCCGCGCGGAGGGCCGTACCGTCGTCGCCCTGTCCGAGTACGGCATCACCCGCGTCAGCCGCCCCGTCGACATCAACCGCGCCCTGCGCCGGGCCGGACTCCTCGAAGTCCACACCCAGGCCGGCATGGAGTACCTGGACCCGATGGCACCCCGCGCCTTCGCCGTCGCCGACCACCAGATCGCCCATGTCTACGTGCGCCGCCCCGAGGACCTCGACGCGACCCGGGCCGCGCTCGACGGGCTGCCCGGCCTGGGCCAACTCCTCGACGACGAGGGCAAGAAGGCGCACCATCTCGACCATCCGCGCTCCGGCGAACTCGTCGCCGTCGCGGAGCCGGACGCCTGGTTCACGTACTACTACTGGCTCGACGACGCCCACGCACCCGACTTCGCCCAGCTCGTCGAGATCCACCGCAAACCCGGCTACGACCCGGTCGAACTCTTCATGGACCCGCTCGACCCCTACGTCAAGGTCAAGGCCGCCACCGCGCTGGCCCGCAAGAAACTCGGCATGCGCTACCGCATGGCGGTCGTGCCGCTGGATCCCTCACCTATTCGCGGCAGCCACGGCCGCCTCCCCACGAGCGACGACGACGGTCCGCTCCTCATCTGCTCCACCCCCCGTGCTGTCGGCGACCGCATCGCGGCCACCGATGTGAAGTCACTGCTGCTCCAACTCGCCGGCCTTGCCTGAGGGATGAACCTCTCAGGTCCGACTGGTCCCCAGTGAAGCACTCACCACTGACAACGCCCCGTGATCACGAGGAGTTCCAGCATGAGCCGCACCTCTCGGACCGATCCCGGACTCACCCACCGTCTCAGCAGACGCGGCATGCTCGGCGTGGCCTCCGGCGCCACCGCCGCCCTGCTGGGCGCCGCGGCGACCCCCGCCACGGCCGCCACCGACGCCGAGACGTCTGCCGCGGGCCGCGGCCGCCCCGTCCTGCCGCCCGGCCGGCTCGGCATCCAGCTGTACGGCCTGCGCGACAAGGTCTCCACCCTCGGCTTCGCCGCCGTCTTCGCCGAACTGGAGAAGTACGGCTACGACGAGGTCGAGTTCGCCGGCTACAGCCAGGGTTCGGCAGGCCCGATCACCCTCGCCCAGCTCAAGCGGCTGGCCAGGAACCACGGTCTGAACCCCATCGGCAGCCACGTCGGCTACTACTCCAACGACCCGAACGCGTACACCTTCGCCCAGAACCTCACCAAGGTCCTCGACGACGCCCAGGCCCTCGGCCTCAAGCACATCGGCACCGCGTCGCCGAGTCCTTCACCTTCGCCCGGCGGTCCGGCGAGCACCTGCACTCACTGCGCGAGAAGTGCTGACGGCCGTACCCGTATGAGGAGGCCCTCCCCACCGCGGGGAGGGCCTCCTCATACATACGCTCAGGACATTGCTCACGTGGAAGGGCGGTAGGGACGGTGTGCGGCGTCGTGCGGTGCGGACGAGCTGTTGTGCTGCCTACGGATCTGCCGTCATCTCACGCCGTTTCCTCGCCGAGCGGTTGCGGGTTGGGAACGATGCGCTTCTTCTTGGTGTCACGCCCCGGCGGACTGAGGAACAGCGCCACGAAGCCGGCGACGAACGCGATGGAGCCGGCCAGGATGAAGGCGCCGTTGAGACCCCAGGCCCCCACGACGACGGCTCCCATGCCGGAGCCGAGGCCGGAGACCAGTTTGGAGCTGTACACCATGCCGTAATTGGTCGCGTTGTTGTTCTCACCGAAGTAGTCCGCGGTCAGCGCGGCGAACATCGGGAAGATGGCACCGCCGCCGAAGCCGGAGACCGCGGAGAAGAACAGGAACAGCGGCAGGTTCTTGATCTCGGCCGACCAGATGATGCCGAACTGGGCGAGGCCCAGAATGACGCAGACGTACAGCAGGCACTTCTTGCGGCCGTAGAGGTCGGAGAGCCAGCCGATGACGCCGCGCCCGGTGCCGTTGACGACCGCCTTGAGCGACATGGCGGTGGCCACGATTCCGGCGGCGAATCCCGCTTGCTCGCCGATTTCGACCTGGAAGGCGATACCGAAGATGTTCACGCCCGAAGTACAGGCGAGGCAGAACCACATGAGTGCCACTCGGCCGGTCTTCCAGGCCTCCGAGGGGCTGTACTGGTGGACGGCCGGCGGGTTCTTCTCCAGGGAGCGGCGTGCGCGCGGGTCTTCCGGCGGGTTGATCGGGTCGATATGGGCGGGCCACCAGTTCTTCGGCGGGTCCTGGAAGAAGTAGCCGGCGACGGCCACGACGAGCGCGAGGAAGACGCCGACCGAGACCAGGACGACCTTGAAGTTGGAGATGTCCATCATGGTGGTGAACAGGAAGACGAAGGGCACCGAGCCATAGGCGAAGCCGCCGTTGACGAAGCCGGTCTTGCCGCCCTTTCGCTCCGGATACCACTTGCCGACCATGTTGACGCAGGTGGCGTACACCATGCCCGCGCCCATACCGCTGAACATGCCGAAGCCGATGAAGGCGAGCATGACGTGCGGCGCGTAGGCCAGTGACAGATATCCCATCAGCGTGCCCAGCGCGCCCAGCACCATCGCCCAACGCGCGGGCAGCTTGCCGGTCTCCCGCAGCCGCCCCGCAGGGAAAGCCACCGCGGCCTGGAAGAACACCCACACGGTGAGCATCCAGAAGATGCTGCCTTCGGACCAGCCATTTGCCTGGTGAATCGTATCCTCGGCGGACGCGAACGCATATTCCGCGGAGGAGATGCCCATCATGCCCACCCAGGGCAGGATCACCATCCACTTGCGTTTGCGCCCCATGATGTCGATGTCGGACTCGCCCACCCGATAGACGCGTCCGTTCTTGTCGGTCACCTCCCGGTACGCGGCGACCTGAGGAACGTCTGTGGTTGTCACGGCTCGTTGCACCCCTTGCGTCGAAAGTTCTGGCCAGCGCCCCCTGTCCAATGCCTTTCGTGCGCGCACGGGTCCTGGGGCCGGCCGACGCGCACCGTCGGCCGGCCCCCTTCGACCTCACCTCATGAACCGCCCCCCAACAGCCCCGCCGCGCGGGCCCAGCGGTACTTCGCGCCGAGCACGGCCACCGGCTTCTCGGTCGTGTACGGGTACGCCACGACCCCTCGCTCGTACAGGTACTGGCAGGCGTCCTCGACCTCGACGTCGCCCGCGAGCGACGCCACCACCGGCTTCTCGATGCCGCGCTCCCGGAACTCGGCCACCACGCGCGCGGTGAGCTCGGCGAAGACCATGGGGGGAGTGACGATGGTGTGCCAGTAGCCGAGGACCAGCGCGTGGATGCGCGGATCCTCAAGACCGAGCCGGATCGTCGCCTCGTACGTCGACGGCGGCTCGCCCCCGGTGATGTCGACCGGGTTGCCCGCGGCCCCGAAGGGCGGGATGAACTTCCGGAAGGCCTCGTCCAGGTCGGAGGGAATCTCCATCAGGGACAGGCCGTTGTCGGTGACCGCGTCGGACAGCAGCACCCCGCTGCCACCGGCGCCCGTGATGATCACGATGTTGTCGCCCTTGGGGGCGGGCAGCACCGGCAACGCGCGCGCGTACTCCAGCATGTCGTGGAGACCGGGCGCCCGGATGACCCCGGCCTGCCGCAGGATGTCGTCGTACACGGCGTCGTCGCCCGCGAGCGCCCCGGTGTGCGATCCGGCCGCCTTGGCTCCGGCGGCGGTCCGGCCGGCCTTGAGCACCACGACAGGCTTCTTCGGTACGGTCGCCCGTGCGGCCTCCACGAAGGCCCGCCCGTCCTTGAGGTCCTCCAGGTGCATCGCGATGCACTCGGTGTGCGGGTCCTCTCCGAACCAGGTCAGCAGGTCGTCCTCGTCCAGGTCCGACTTGTTGCCGAGACCGACGATCGCCGACACGCCCGTCTTCGTGGTGCGGGCGAAGCCCAGGATGGCCATGCCGATGCCCCCGGACTGGGAGGTCAGCGCCACCCCGCCCTTGACGTCGTACGGCGTGCAGAACGTGGCGCACAGGTCCTGCCACGTCGAGTAGTAGCCGTAGATGTTCGGGCCGAGCAGCCGGACGCCGTGCCGTTCGGCGATGGCCACGATCTCGGCCTGGAGCTCGTGTTCCCCGGTCTCCGCGAATCCGGACGGGATCAGTACGGCGTTGGGGATCTTCTTGCGTCCCGCCTCCTCCAGCGCCGCGGCCACGAACTTGGCGGGGATCGCGAAGACCGCCACATCCACCTCACCGGGAACGTCCGTGACACTCTTGTACGCCTTGCGGCCCAGAATGTCATCGGCCTTGGGGTTCACCGGGTGGATCTCCCCGGCGAAGCCGCCGTCGACGAGGTTGCGCATCACCGAATTGCCGATCTTCCCCTGCTCGTTGGAGGCGCCGATCACGGCGACCGAGGAGGGCTGCATCAGACGGCGCATCGAGGTGAGGATCTCCTCGCGCGTGTACCTCCGGCGGGGCTTCGGCTGTTTCTCCGCGAGGATCACACGGATGTCGGCGGCCACCGCGCTCTCCGGTGTGGCGATCACCGGGTTGAGATCCACCTCGGCGATCTCGGGGAAGTCCGCGACCAGTTGGGACACGCGGCGGATCTGTTCCGCGATCGCCCACCGGTCCACGGCCGCCTGGCCGCGCACGCCGCGCAGGATCTCCGCCGACCGGATCGAGTCCAGCATCGACAGCGCCTCGTCCGCGTCCAGCGGCGCGAGCCGGAAGGTGACGTCCTTGAGGACCTCGACCAGCACCCCGCCGAGCCCGAAGGCGACGACCTTGCCGAACGTGGGATCCGTCACCGCGCCGACGATGACCTCCTGCCCCTTGGGCAGCAGTTCCTGGACCTGGACGCCCTCGATGCGCGCGGACGCGTCGTACGCGCGCGCGTTGTCGATGATGGTGTGGAAAGCGGCCCGTACATCGGCCGCACCCTCCACGCCGACGATCACTCCGCCGGCGTCGGTCTTGTGCAGGATGTCCGGAGAGACGATCTTCATCACCACGGGCCCGGCGAAGCGCGCCGCGTACGCCACCGCCTCCTCGACGTCGGTGGCGAGTTCCTCTCCGGGTACGGCGATCCCGTACGCGTCGGCGATCACCTTGCCCTCGGGCGCGGTCAGCGCGGTGCGTCCCTCGGCCCGCACGGAATCGAGGAGCGTGCGCACCCGGGCCAGGCGCACCGGCCGTACGCGCGCGTCGGGGGCCGCCCTCAGGACCCGGTCTTCGGCCATCACGTCAGATCACTCCGTTCGACTTGAGCAGGCGCAGTTCCTCGTCACCGAGGCCGAGCTCGCCGATGAAGACTTCTTCGTTGTGCTGGCCGAGCAGCGGTGAACTGGTCACGTCCACGGGGGAGTCGGACAGCTTCAGCGGGCTGCCGACGGTCACGAACTCGCCTCGCTCGGGGTGCGGCACGGTGACGACCATCTCGTTGTCGACCAGCGAGGAGTCCTCGATGATCTCCTTGGTGGAGAGGATCGGACCGCACGGGATGTTGTGCGCGTTGAGTTGTTCCAGCACCTCCCACTTGGGCAGGGTCGAGGACCACTCCTCGATCAGCTGGAACATCTTGTTCAGCTTGGGCAGGCGGGCCTCCGGCGTGGCCCACTCGGGGTCCTCGGCGAGTTCGGGCCGGCCGATGAGCTCACTGATCGGCTTCCAGCCGACGGGCTGCACGATGACGTACACGTAGTCGTTCGGGCCGCCCGGCGCGCACTTGACCGCCCAGCCCGGCTGGCCGCCGCCGGAGGCGTTTCCGGAGCGGGGAACCTCCGTGCCGAAGTCCTCGTTGGGATATTCAGCGAGTGGGCCATGGGTCAGGCGCTGCTGGTCGCGCAGCTTCACCCGGCAGAGGTTGAGCACCGCGTGCTGCATGGCCACGTTCACCCGCTGACCACGCCCGGTGGTCTCGCGCTGGAACAGCGCCGCGAGAATCCCGGCCACCGCGTGGACGCCCGTGCCCGAGTCCCCGATCTGGGCCCCGGTCGCCAGCGGCGGCCCGTCCTCGAAGCCGGTGGTCGACATCGACCCGCCCATGGCCTGCGCGACGACCTCGTACGCCTTGAAGTTGGTGTACGGGCCGTCCCCGAACCCCTTGATGGAGGCATAGACGATCCGTGGATTGATCTCCTGGATGCGGTCCCAGGTGAAGCCCATGCGGTCGACCGCGCCCGGACCGAAGTTCTCGACCATGACGTCGGAGCGCCGGATCAGTTCGGTGAGGAGCTCCTTGCCGCGCTCGGTCTTGGTGTTGAGGGTGATGCTCCGCTTGTTGCAGTTGAGCATCGTGAAGTAGAGGGAGTCCACGTCGGGGAGGTCGCGCAGCTGCTTGCGCGTGATGTCCCCGGTCGGCGCCTCCAGCTTGACGACGTCCGCGCCGAGCCAGGCGAGCAGCTGGGTCGCGGAGGGACCGGACTGGACGTGCGTCATGTCCAGGACGCGGATGCCTTCGAGGGCCTTGGTCGGCGTTCCAGTCATGGCAGCCACCTCACTTGTACATGGTCTGGTTCATGGTTCCGGGGGCGTACGCGTCCGGGTCGACCCAGACGTTGATCAGCGAGGGCTTCCCGGACTCGCGGGCGCGCCGGAGTGCGGGGCCGATGTCGGCGGGGTCGCGCACCTCCTCGCCGTAACCGCCCAGCATCTGCGCGAACTTGTCGTAATGGACGTCGCCGAGGGTGTTGCCGACGCGCTCGCGTGCCTCGCCGTACTTGGCCTTCTGGCCGTAACGGATCTGGTTCATCGAGGAGTTGTTGCCGACGATGCCGACGAAGGGGAGGTTGTAGCGGACGAGGGTCTCGAAGTCCCAGCCGGTGAGGGAGAAGGCGCCGTCCCCGAAGAGGGCGACGACCTCCTTGTCCGGGCGGGCCTGCTTGGCCGCGAGGACGAAGGGGACGCCGACGCCGAGGGTGCCGAGCGGGCCCGGGTCCATCCAGTGGCCGGGCGACTTGGGCTGCACGACCTGACCGGAGAAGGTGACGATGTCGCCGCCGTCGCCGATGTATACGGAGTCCTCGGTGAGGAAGTCGTTGATCTCGCTGACCAGCCGGTAGGGGTGGATGGGGGAGGCGTCCGAGCGCAGGTGCGGCAGTCGCTTCTCGATCGCGGTCTGCTCGGCCGAACGCAGCTCGTCCAGCCACTCCTTGCGCTTGGACGCACCGCCGTTGAGGCGTCCGGAGGCGGCCTCGGTCACGGCCTTGAGCACCAGCCCGGCGTCGCCGACGATGCCGAGGTCGATGTCGCGGTTCTTGCCGACGGTCCGGTAGTCGAGGTCGATCTGCACGACGGTGGCGTCCGGCGACAGCCGCTTGCCGTAGCCCATGCGGAAGTCGAAGGGTGTACCGACGATGACGATGACGTCGGCGCCCGAGAAGGCGTACCGGCGCGACAGCTGGAAGTGGTGCGGGTCGCCGGGCGGCAGGGTGCCGCGTCCGGCGCCGTTCATGTAGGCCGGGATGTTGAGGGTGCGGACGAGTTCGATGGCGGCCTCGGTGCCACGGGTCGTCCATACCTGGCTGCCCAGCAGGATCGCGGGCTTCTCGGCGTGCACCAGCAGGTCGGCGAGTTTCTCGATCGCCTCGGGGTCGCCGGCGGAGCGGGTCGAGGCGCGATAGGCGCCGGGCCGGGGCACGCGGGCCTTGGCGGCGGGCACCTTGGCGTCGAGGACGTCCCGCGGGATCTCCAGGAAGGAGGGCCCGGGCGCGCCGTGGTAGCACTCGCGGAACGCCATGGACACCATGTCCGCCGCGCGCGCCGTGTCCGGCACGGCCGCGGCGAACTTGGTGATCGGCGTCATCATGTCGACGTGCGGGAGGTCCTGGAGGGACCCCATCTTGTGCTGGGTGAGCGCCCCCTGGCCGCCGATCAGCAGCATCGGGGACTCGGCGCGGAAGGCGTTGGCGACGCCGGTGACCGCGTCGGTCGTACCGGGACCCGCGGTGACGACGGCGCAGCCGGGCTTGCCGGTGATGCGGGCGTAACCGTCGGCGGCGTGCGCGGCGACCTGCTCGTGACGCACGTCGACGACCTCGATGCCCTCGTCGACGCAGCCGTCGTAGATGTCGATGATGTGGCCGCCGCACAAGGTGTAGATGCGGTCGACCCCCTCGGCCTTCAAGGCCTTGGCTACGAGATGACCACCGGAAATGACGTCCTGGGTGTCGTCGGGCATGGCGAAGTCCTGTCCCTTCGTAGGGGGTTGGAAGGCTCTCGCGGTACATTGCATACAGTCGACGAATACTGTATGAAGCTTGTTATCCCGCATCCGGTGGGTGGTGTCCAGGGGGCGTGCGGCACTTTTGAGTCAGGAGCCGGAATGGACCTGTACGAGCACCAGGCAAGGGAACTCTTCGAGGACCACGGCATCTTGGTGCCGAGAGCCGAGGTCACGGACTCGGCGAAGGAGGCGCGCGAGATCGCTCGCCGGCTCGGCGGACGTGTAGTCGTCAAGGCGCAGGTGAAGACGGGCGGGCGCGGCAAGGCGGGCGGAGTGAAGCTCGCCGCGGACCCGGCCGCCGCCGAACTGACGGCCCGCCAGATCCTAGGTATGGACATCAAGGGCCATCGCGTCGGCAAGGTGATGCTGGCCCAACCCGTGGACATCGAGACGGAGTTCTACGTCTCCTACGTCCTCGACCGCGCCGCCGGCCGCTTCCTCGCCATCGCCTCCGCGGAAGGCGGTATGGAGATCGAGGAGGTCGCCGCCAGGAGGCCGGAGGCCGTGGCCCGCGTCCACATCGACCCGGCCGAGGGCGTCACCTCGGGAAAGGCGAGCGAGATCGCCGGGGCGGCAGGACTCCCGCCCCGGACCGTCGACGTCCTGGTGCGGCTGTGGGAGGTGCTGGTCCGCGAGGACGCCGTGCTCGTCGAGGTCAACCCACTCGTCCGTACGCGGCAGGGGCAGATCCTCGCCCTCGACGGCAAGGTCACCCTCGACGACAACGCAGGTTCCCGGCAGGCGCGTTGGGGCGCCGAGGGCGAGGTGCACGACGGCCCGCTGGAGGCGGCCGCCGCCGCCAAGGGCCTCACCTACGTCAAGCTCGACGGCGAGGTCGGCATCATCGGCAACGGCGCGGGACTCGTGATGTCGACGCTCGACGTGGTCGCCGGCTGTGGTTCCCGCCCCGCCAACTTCCTCGACATCGGCGGCGGAGCCTCGGCCCAGATCATGGCCGACGGTCTGTCCGTGATCCTCTCCGACCCGGCCGTGAAGTCGGTCTTCGTCAACGTCTTCGGTGGCATCACCGCCTGCGACACGGTCGCCGACGGCATCGTCAAGGCCCTGGACGAGGTGCGGTTGACCAAGCCGCTCGTCGTACGGCTCGACGGCAACAACGCGGCGCGCGGCCGCGCCATCCTCGACGAGCACGCCCATCCGCTGGTCGAGCAGGCCACCACCATGGACGGCGCCGCCCGCCGGGCCGCCCAACTCGCCACCTCAGCCTAAGGAGACGGGACACCATGGCGATCTACCTCACCAAGGAGAGCAAGGTCCTCGTCCAGGGCATGACCGGCGGCGAGGGCATGAAGCACACCCGGCGCATGCTCGCGGCCGGCACCGACGTCGTGGGCGGCGTCAACCCCCGCAAGGCGGGCCGCAGCGTGGACTTCGACGACCGGGCCGTCCCCGTCTTCGGCTCGGTGGGCGAGGGCATGGCGGAGACCGGCGCGGACGTCAGCGTCGTCTTCGTGCCGCCCGCCTTCGCCAAGGCGGCCGTCGTGGAGGCCGCCGACGCCGGCATCGGCCTCGCGGTCGTGATCACCGAGGGCATCCCGGTGCACGACTCCGTCGCCTTCACGACGTACGCGAAGGACAAGGGCACCCGTGTCATCGGCCCCAACTGCCCCGGCCTGATCACCCCGGGCCAGTCCAACGCGGGCATCATCCCCGCCGACATCACCAAGCCGGGCCGTATCGGCCTGGTCTCCAAGTCCGGCACGCTCACCTACCAACTCATGTACGAACTCCGTGACATCGGCTTCTCGACCTGCGTGGGCATCGGCGGCGACCCGGTGATCGGGACGACCCACATCGACTGCCTCGCCGCCTTCCAGGACGACCCCGACACCGAAATCGTCGTCCTCATCGGGGAGATCGGCGGCGACGCGGAGGAGCGCGCCGCCACGTACGTCCGCGACCACGTCACCAAGCCCGTCGTCGGCTACATCGCCGGATTCACCGCCCCCGAGGGCAAGACCATGGGCCACGCCGGCGCCATCGTCTCCGGCTCCTCCGGCACGGCGGCGGCGAAGAAGGAGGCGCTGGAGGCGGCCGGGGTCCGGGTGGGGAGCACCCCGACGGAGACCGCGGGACTCGTGCTCGCGCGACTCGAAGAACAGCGGTAAGCCGCGTACCACCGCCCCCGACTGTGCACCGAGAGCGGAGCAACCCATGACAACCACCCTCACCCTCAAATCCGGCACCTCCTGGACCGAGGCCTGGCAGCGGTGTCTCGCCGCCGCCCCCGAGGCCTTCCGGGACGACCGTGTCCTCAACCTCTGGAACGGCGCCTGGCAGGCGGACGGCCGTGCCGTGCCCGGCATCAGCCCCGTCGACGGCAGCCCCGTCGCGGGCCCGCCCCGCCTGGACCGGGCCACCGCCCACCGGGCCGTACGCGCCTCGCTCGACCAGCACCGCGCCTGGCGGCACATCTCCCTCGACGAACGCCGTGCCCGTGTCGCGGCCACCCTCGACGCCCTCACCCAGCACCGCGAACTCCTCGCCCTGCTGCTGGTCTGGGAGATCGGCAAGCCCTGGCGGCTCGCGCAGGCCGACGTCGACCGGGCGATCGACGGCGTGCGCTGGTACGTCGACGGCATCGAGCCGATGCTCGCCGGACGGGCCCCGCTGGACGGCCCGGTTTCCAACATCGCGAGCTGGAACTACCCGATGAGCGTGCTCGTTCACGCAGTACTGGTACAGGCATTGGCGGGCAACGCGGTCATCGCCAAGACCCCGACCGACGGCGGCGTCTCCTGTCTCACCCTGGCCTCGGCGCTCGCCGCCCGCGAAGGGATTCCCGTCACCCTCGTCAGCGGCAGCGGGGGCGAGCTGTCCCAGGCGCTGGTGCGGGCGCCCGAGATCGGCTGCATCTCCTTCGTCGGCGGCCGCGACACCGGCGCCGCGGTGGCCACGGCCGTCGCCGACCTCGGCAAACGACATGTACTCGAACAGGAGGGACTGAACACCTGGGGCATCTGGAACTACACGGACTGGGACGCGCTCACCGCGGTCGTGCCCAAGCTCTTCGACTACGGCAAACAGCGCTGCACGGCGTACCCGCGCTTCGTCGTCCAACGCACGCTGTTCGACGAGTTCCTGGCGGCGTACCTCCCGGCGGTGCGCACGCTCAGGGTCGGCCACCCACTGGCCGTCGAGCACCCCGACGACCCCTGCCCGGCGCTGGACTTCGGTCCGGTGATCAACGCGGCCAAGGCCAAGGAGCTGCACGACCAGGTCGCCGAGGCCGTCGACCGGGGCGCCGTGCCGCTGCACCGCGGCAGTCTGCGCGACGCGCGCTTCCTGCCCGGCCAGGACACGGCGGCCTACGTCCAGCCCGTCACGCTGCTCAACCCGCCGCCGTCCTCACCGCTGCATCACGCGGAGCCGTTCGGCCCGGTCGACACCATCGTCCTGGTCGACACCGAAGCCGAACTGCTGGCCGCCATGAACGCCTCCAACGGCGCCCTGGTCGCCACGCTGTCCACGGACGACCGGTCGGCCTTCGACCGCCTCGCCCCGCAGATCCGCGCCTTCAAGGTCGGCCATGGCACCCCGCGCTCCCGTGGCGACCGCGACGAGCTGTTCGGCGGGTTCGGCGCGTCCTGGCGCGGCGCCTTCGTCGGCGGGGCGCTGCTGGTGCGCGCGGTGACACAAGGGCCGGCGGGGGAGCGGTTGCCGGGGAACTTCCCGGAGTACCACCTCATGCCGTAAGAGCGGGGACGCCGTCGGAGGCGGCCGGAACCCGCGGTGATTCGGGTCGGGTGATGATCGGGTCGGAGCGGAAGCTGATCGCTGCAGTCCGCGCATGGTGAGTGACGAACCTCCCGCGTCCCCCGACCCACACCCCGGCGCTCGCCCGGACACCCGTCTCGGCCACCTCCTCCGGCTGGCGCAGGTCAAGCCGGCCCGTACCTACGCCGCGGCGCCGGCTCCGTACGGGGTGGGCGCGCATGAGCCGGCGGTGCTCGCGGTGCCGTCCAGCGCGCGGCCGCTGTCGCAGGTCGAGGCGGCCGGCCGGCTGAGCGTCGACCGCACCACCATGGTGTCGCTCCTGGACGGACTGGAGGACCACGGCCTGGTGGCGCGGCGGCGCAGCACCCGGGACCGGCGCAAGAACATCGTCGAGCTCACGATCGCGGGGGACACCTGCTGACCTGGGAGGACCAGGCCATGAACACCCCAGGGTGAGCAATCCATCGCTCTTGGTGAAACCTTCCGGAGGAGGCTCCGCTCACGCCCCTCGGCCGACGGATATGCAGGTGAAGGCCACTCCGAAACCTTGGTATTGTTGTCCCTGTCGCCGCGGGGAACACCCCCGTCAAGGCGGCAGACACCTAGTCCGGGTGGCGGAATGGCAGACGCGCTAGCTTGAGGTGCTAGTGCCCTTTATCGGGCGTGGGGGTTCAAGTCCCCCCTCGGACACATTCCCAGCTTGTGCGGGTCGAGGTTCTCCTCGGTCCGCACAAGCTGTTTTTGCGTAGGGGCCTCGTCGCGTCGCCGGACACCGTCGTTCGACTTGGAGAGCACTCCAATTCCTACCGTTCCGGGCAGACGTCTCCGACGAGCCCAGGAGGCCGCCGACTTCCACGGCACCGGGTACAACGACGAACTGATCGGACGGGCCGTCGCCGGACGCCGTGACGAGGTGGTGCTGGCCACGAAGTTCGGGTTCGCCAACCGGCTGGGCCTGCGAGGCATCGCTGCGCCGGCTCGGGGTCGACCACATCGACCTCTACTACCAGCACCGGGTCGACCCCGAAGTGCCGATCGAGGAGACCGTCGGGGCCATGGCCGAGTTGGTGCGCGCCGGGAAGGGCCGGTACCTCGGGCTGTCCGAGGCGAGGGCGGACACCTCCGGCGGGACCACGCCCTCGCCTGGGTGCAGCACCGGGGCGACGACGTCGTGCCGATCCCGGGCACCCGGCGCCAGCGGTACCTGGAGGAGAACCTCGCCGCCCTCGCCGTAGACCTGTCCTCCGAGGATCTGGCTGCCATCGAGGCCGCCGCCCCGCCCGAGCAGATCGCCGGTAACCGCTACGACCCGACCAGCCTGACCTTCCTCAACGGCTGGGCGCGAGCCTTCCCTACGGCACGCCGAGCTCGAAGAGCACGTACCCCGCGTACGACCCGGAGGCCACCGCCGCGATGCCGAGAGGCCAGCACATCATCAGGGGGCTGAGGCGGCGCAGGGCGAGGGCGAGGGGGAGGAAGAGGGGGAACGCGGGAAGGAGGTAGCGGGAGACGTTGGCGAAGATCTGCTGGCTGCCGAGGATCAGGGCCAGGGTGAGCGCCGTGTAGACCACGAGCGGCGCCGGCGGACGGTGGCGGAACAGCAGCCCGAGCATCGTGAAGGCGAGCAGGACCGTGCCGACACCGACGACGTCCGCGAAGGGATAGGCGAACAGGTAGTCGAAACGGCCCACCGGGACGGAGGTGAGGACGTCCAGGGTCTGTTCGCCGTAGTCGAAGGTGTGCGCCCAGGCGCCGTCCTGGAGTTTGAAGTAGCCGCCGTAGTCGCCCATGCGGTGCCCGACCCAGGCCAGGTACCCGAAGAGGCCGAGCGGTGCCATCGCCAGGGCGAGCAGCGGGCGTACGACGCCCTCCTCCCGCCGATGCCGGTGCAGGGCGAGCGCGACGGCGACGCCCAGGGCCGCGATCAGGGCGCCAGCGGTGGGGCGGTTGAGTCCGGCGAGGAACGTGAGGAGACCGGCGGTGAGCCAGTTGCGGCTCAGCATGGCGTGGCAGGCCCAGGCGGCCAGGGCGACGTAGAGGGAGTCGGAGTACACCGCCCACTCCACGCCCGAGCCGGGCCATACGGCCCACAGCCCGGCCGCGGCAAGACCCGCCCGCCGGCCGCCGAACTGTTCGGCGACCGTGTAGATCCCCAGGGCCGCCGCGAAGGACGCGACGACCGAGACAAGCAGTCCGGCGCCGTACGAACCCAGCCCTGTGGCCTCGGAGACCAGGCGCATCAGCGCCGGGTACAGCGGGAAGAAGGCGGCCGAGTTGCCTTCGATCGTGATCATTCCGGTGGCGCCGGGGACCGGCACGAGTGCGGGGTCGTAGCCGTGTTCCGCGACCTGCTGGTACCACCAGCCGTCCCAGGTGGCGAGCACGTCCCAGGGGCGTGCGCCGCCACCGAAGCGGGGGTGCTTCTCGCGGAAGTCGCCCGCGGAGTGCAGCAGATACAGGAAGACGGTGAAGCCGATCAGCTTCAGGGCGCCGTAGAGGGCGAGTACGGGGCCGTAGTGTGCGGCGGCCGCACGCAACGGGTGCGGAGGCCGGACCTCCGTGAGGCGGGCGTTCCAGGTCGGCCGGGTGTCGGTGGCGTTCATCGGGCCCCCTTGCGGAACACCCAGGCGCGGAAGAGCAGGAACCGCAGCAGGGTCGCGGTGAGGTTGGCGGCGACGAGTACGGCCAGTTCCGTGCGCGGAGAGGCGTCGAGTGTCGTGAGGTGGAGCGTGGCCAGCGCTCCGGAGGTGAGCGTCAGGCCCAGGGCGAAGACCAGCAGGCCGCGGGCCTGGTGCCGCAGCGCCCCGTCCCGGCCGCGTAGACCGAAGGCGAACCGCCGGTTGGCGGCCGTGTTGGCCACCGCGCACACCAGGAGCGCGAGCGCGTTGGCGGCCTGCGCTCCGGTCGCCGGGCGCAGGGCGGTGTAGAGCAGCAGGTGGGCGAGGGTGCTGAGGGCGCCGACGAGGGCGAAGCGCAGGAGTTGGGGGAGGAGCCCTGGGCGCGCCGCGTCGGACGGAAGGGTGCCGCGGGCCAGGGCCGTGCCGATGCGGGCGATTCCGCGCAGGTCGGCGAGGGCGGTGGCGAGGATGTCGACGCGGCTGTCCGGGTCGTCCACCCAGTCGACCGGCACCTCGTGGATGCGCAGCCCGGCCCGTTCGGCGATCACCAGCAGCTCGGTGTCGAAGAACCACTCCTCGTCCCGCACCAACGGCACCAACCGCTCGGCGACATCACGCCGTACCGCCTTGAACCCGCACTGCGCGTCGGAGAACCCGACGGCCAGGGTGGAGCGGAGCAGGGTGTTGTAGCCGCGGGAGATGAACTCCCGTTTGGGGCCTCGGATCACACGTGATCCCGGCGCCAGTCTGGTGCCGATGGCGAGGTCGGAGTGGCCGGAGATGAGGGGCGCGACGAGCGGCAGCAGCGCGGCCAGTTCGGTCGACAGATCGACATCGACGTACGCCAGTACTGGCGCCGACGACCGTGACCAGGCCGCCCGCAAGGCCCGGCCGCGCCCCTTCTGCTCCAGCCGCAGCCACTGTGCCTCCGGCAGCTCGCGGGCGAGGCGGGCGGCGATGCGGGGGGTGGCGTCCGTGCTGGCGTTGTCGGCGACGGTGATGCGGAAGGGGTACGGGAAGCCGGCGTGGAGATGGGCATGGAGCCGGCGCACGCTGCGTTCGAGCTCGGCCTCCTCGTTGAAGACGGGCACGACGAGGTCGAGAACGGGGGCGCGGGGGTCGACGTCTATGGGCCGCCGCGTCGCGAGCTGCTCCCGCTGTTTTGTCACTGTTCGTCCTTGTCTGTGCTCTGCCGCCGGGCAGGCCGAAGGCAGCCGGGGCGGGGTGTTCCGGAGGCGCGGGGCCCGGTCAGGGGGTGGTGGTCTCGGGCGGAGTGGTGTTCTCGGGCGGGGGGACCGACTCCGATTCCGATTCCGTGGAGGTGACCGGCGGCGAGGTGGCCACGGAGGTGTCCGTGGGAGTGGACGTAGGGGTGGACATGTCCGTGGACGCGTCGCTGGACGTCGGCGTCGTGCTCGGCTGGTCCGACGTCGGCGTGGGGGAGGGGCCCGGCACCGTGGTGGTCGGCGCGGGAGCCGGGGAGCTGGGCTCGACCTGCTGGGTCCCGCCG
The DNA here is from genome assembly GCF_032436805.1 of Streptomyces sp. P17. Lineage (NCBI taxonomy): Bacteria > Bacillati > Actinomycetota > Actinomycetes > Kitasatosporales > Streptomycetaceae > Streptomyces > Streptomyces sp. P17. Next base: position 154,852 of record NZ_JAVRBF010000006.1, read on the forward strand.
GGGCGCAGCAGCAGGGCGAGCGCGAGTACGGCGACCGCGAGCACCGACCCGGCGGCGTTACGGGCGGCACGGAGCCGGCGCCGGGTCCGCACCGCCTCATGGAGCCGGTCCCGGTGCCGGGGCTCGAAGGGGGTGTACTCCTGGGAGGAGCGCATCAACTGCGCCAGCTGCTCTTCGAAGTGGTCCATGGCTCCTCCTTCACCCCACCGGCTCGATGACGTCGGACAGGAGCTGCCGCAGCCGGGCGACTCCGCGGGAGGCGTGCGAGCGGGCGGTGCCCACCGGGCAGCCCAGCACCTCCGCGACCTGCCGATCGGGCAGGTCCTGGTAATAGCGCAGCACCACGGCCGCGCGCTGCTTGGGGGGCAACTGCGCGAGCGCGGTTTCGAGCCGCGACCGCTCGGCGACGACAGCGGACACATCGCCGGGCAGCGCCACCTCCGGCACCTGCTCGACGGGCCGCTCGCCCCACCACCGCCGTCGCGCCGACCGGGCTGCGGCGCGTGCCATGACCTGACGGACGTACGCCTCCGGCGCCTCCTCGCCCACCCTCGCCCAGACGAACCAGAGCTTGACCAAGGACTCCTGCAGCAGATCCTCGGCCCGATGCCGATCCCCTCCGGTGAGCAGGCGTGCGAGATGGAGCAGCCCGGACCACCGGGCCGCCACAAAGCCGTCGAACTCACCGCCCCGAGCCCGCTGCATCCACACGTCCCTGCTGTCGCCAGTCACCTACACCTGTGAGAAGGCCCTGGCACCCCTGTGGCGCTGCACTCGTGACGAGTGATCTGCGCCACACCGCACAGCCGGTGATCACCACGCAGCCGGTGATCACCACGGCGCCTTATTGCATATGATGTGCAAGTGCGTGACTACAACATCAGGGCGGCGGGCCCGGACGACGTCGGTGGTGCCCGGGCCGTGATGCTCGACACCGTCTACCGGGACTTCGGCAGTGGGTATGTGCCCCGCTGGCACGGGGACATCGTCGATCCGGTCGCCGCTTATCTGGTGCCGGTTCGGCACACCCTCCTCGTCGCGCTCGACCCCGAGGACGGAGAGATCGTCGCCACCGCGGCCCTCGACTCCCGGGGCCCCGCTCACACCCCGAACCCGCGCGAGCTCGCCGAGCGGTATCCCTCCGGTGAGACCGCGCAGCTGCGGCGGATCTATGTGCGTGCCGGGCATCGGCGGCGCGGGCTGGTTCGGCGGCTTGTGCGGGAGTTGGTCGCCTTTGCCGCCGCGGACGGGGGGTATCGGGCCGTATGTCTGCACACCGATCCGGCAGTTGAGGGTGCGGAGGCGTTCTGGCGGTCCCTGGGGAAAGTGGTGCATGACGAGCGGGAGGATCCCGGTGCTGGGCAGGGGATCGTTCATTTCGAGATACCGATGGGGCGGTAGAACGACCGTGCGCCGACTGCGTCTGCTTCTGGCCCTCCTGCTCGCTCCCGTGCTCACCGGCTGCTTCGCCTCCTCCGGCAGCGGCTCCTCCGACGATGCCGCCGCCGGCTCCCGGCTGCGTGTCGCGCTCGCCTTTCCGCCTGCCGAGAATCTGTCGCCCTACGGCGCCGACGCCACCATCCTCAGCCGGCTCGGGGTCACCGAAGGGCTGACCTCCCTCGACGCCAACGGGGCCGCCGCTCCCGCGCTGGCCGCCTCCTGGCGGCAGGAGGGCGCGCGCACATGGGTGTTCACGCTGCGCGAGGCCACCTTCCAGGACGGCACCGCCGTCACTCCGGCCGCGGTCGCCGCCTCCCTTGCGCACGCCACCGAGGCCAAGCCCGCGCCCGCCGCCCTGGCCGGCGTCGGACTCACCGCCAAGGCCATCGGCGACACGGACGTACGGATCACCACCGACGATCCCGACCCCGTCCTCCCGCTGCGGCTGTCCAGCCCTTCACTCGCCGTCCTCTCCGCCAAGGCGTACGGCGCCGCGGATCGCGTCGATCTCGTCGGTACCGCCACCGGACCCTTCGAGCTGACCAAGATCATGGGCAGCACCGCCGCCACCCTCGACCGCTACGACGACTACTGGGGCGGTCGTGCCCAGGCGCCCGGGATCGACGTCAAGTTCATCCCGGACGGCACCGCCCGTACCAGCGCGCTGCGCACCGGGCAGATCGACCTCGCCGAGGCCGTGCCCGTCGCCCAGGCCGCCTCGCTCGACCAGGGCGTCCGTGAGGCCACCGCCACCGCACGGACCACCAGCCTGCTGCTCAACTCCCGGTCCGGGCCCTTCAAGGACGCCGCGCTGCGGGCCGCCGCCCGGGGTGCCGTCGACACCTCCGTGCTCGCCGAGGATGTGTACGAGGGGTACGCCGACGCCGGTGCCGGGATCTACGGGCCCGCCGTCACCTGGGCCGAGGGCAAGCGGCAGCGGCCGGTGGGGAGGGCCGGGGCGGCCGGACCGGACGGCACGAAGATCACCCTCGCCACCTACGACAACCGTCCAGAGCTCCCCGAAGTCGCCCAGGTGCTCAAGCAGCAGCTGGAAGAGGCAGGGTTCGACGTCACCCTCGAAGTGCGCGAGTACTCGCGGCTGGAGACCGACGCCCTCGCGGGCACGTTCGACGCCTTCGTCCTCGCCCGCAACACCCTGGTCGACACCGGCGATCCCGTCTCCATCCTCGCCGGCGACTACACCTGCGACGGCGGCTACAACATCGCCCAGCTCTGCGACAAGGACGTCGACCGGGCGGTCGCCAGGGCCGAGGACGCCGTCGGCACCGCCGAGCGGCAGGACGCGGCGATGGCCGCCGAAGCGCAGATCCTCGGCACCGACGCCGTCGTGCCGTTGGTGCATCAGCGGATCATCACCGGCGTCGGCGCCTCGGTGCGCGGCGCGCTGCTCGACCCGTACGAGCGCACGCTCGTCGGCCTCGGCACCCGGCGCTGATCCGTGCGTCGACAGGCAGGCGCCCTCCTGTGGCGGGCCGGGATCGCGGCCGCCCTGGTGTGCGCCATCGGTGTGCTGCCCTGGGTCTCGCACACCGACCCGGCGCTCACCGTGCTCAGGGCACGCTCGGCGGACCGCGATCCCACGCCGGAGGTGCTGGCGGACATCCGGGACCAACTCGGCCTCGAAGCAGGCCCGTTCCAGCTGCTCGGGCAGTGGCTGGGCGGGCTCCGGCGGGGCGGCCTCGGCCGGTCCTGGCTAAGCGGCCGGGAGGTCGCGCCCGAGGTCCTCCAGGCCCTCGGCGTCTCCCTGTCGCTGATGGCGGTCGCCCTCCTCGTCGCCGTCGTCACCGCCGCGCTCATCTGCGCCCGCACCCTCCACCTCGGCGCCCGCCGCCGACCCGCCGGGGGAACCGGCTCCGCCGTCCTCGCCGCAGCGGGCTCCCGGTGGCCGTGCCCTGGCTGGTCCTGGCGGCCGTACCGCCGGCGGCGGTGGCGCTGTTGCCGCGTCGGGCGGGGACCGGCTGTCACACAGACACGGAGACCAGTTCCTCCGCCTCGACGGCCTCCTGAACCCGCGAGGTCCGCCACAGCCACAGGATGTCCCGCCCGAACGACCACACCAGCGCCGCGAGCGCCGTGGCGACGACACCGAACTCGACGAGGTGCGGCAGCAGGCCCGAGGCGGCCAGCAGCAGGAACACGCCCTGGAACGCGGCCACCGTCTTGCGGGCCGTGCTCGGCGGCAGCGGGGCGTTCAGCCACGGCCAGAAGCGGGCGGCGGCCACGAAGCCGTAGCGCATAGCGCCGATCAGCAGCACCCACGGGCCCTGCGCCACCGAGACGTAGACGCTGAGCACCAGGATCAGGAACGCGTCGACCTCCATGTCGAAGCGGGCGCCCAGCGCGGTCGACGTGCCGGTGCGGCGGGCGACCTTGCCGTCGACGCCGTCGAGGATCAGGGCCACGGCCGTCAGACCGACGAGGAGGGTCAGCGGTGGCGGGCTCTGGAAGGAGTCCGCGACCAGCGCGGTCACACCGCCGACCAGGATGGAGCGGCCGAGGGTGACCCGGTTGGCGGGACCGAAGGAGCGCAGCCGGGAGCGGTGCAGGGCCCGGGAGAGCACCGCCCAGGTGGCGACGGCGAAGGCGAGTCCGGTCAGCCAGCCCGCGGGCCCCATGCCGATCGCCGTGCCGAGCAGCGTCAGCACCAGGATCTGGACGCCCGCTCCGAGCGCTGTCTCCTGCTGGACCAGCCTCGCGTCGTACGTGTTGTTCAGGGCCACCGAACATCCTCCGGCCGTGTGACAGAGTCGATCAACGCCGCGTACTGTGCGCGGCCTGTGCACACCTCGGTACGTGAACTACTTCCCGATCGTTCAGGAGGATGCGGATGAGGCCACCCGCACGCGCGTTCTGGCTCAGCAGTCCGGGTGAAGGCGAGGTCCGGGAGGTCACCCTTCCGGCCCTCGCCGAGGGGGAGGTGCTGGTCCGCGCCCTGTACTCCGGAGTGAGCCGCGGCACGGAAACCCTCGTCTTCCGCGGCGGCGTCCCCGAGAGCCAGTACGCGGCCATGCGGGCGCCGTTCCAGGAGGGCGACTTCCCGGCACCCGTGAAGTACGGCTACCTCAGCGTCGGAGAGGTCGAGGAAGGGCCCGCGGACCTGGTCGGCAGCACCGTCTTCTGCCTCTACCCCCACCAGACCCGCTACGTCGTCCCGGCCACCGCGGTGACCCGGGTACCCGCGAACGTACCCGCCGAACGAGCCGTCCTCGCCGGCACCGTCGAGACCGCGGTCAACGCGCTCTGGGACGCCGCGCCCCTGGTCGGCGACCGGATCGCGGTCGTCGGCGGCGGCATGGTCGGCTGCTCGGTGGCCGCGCTCCTGGCCCGCTTCCCGGGCGTACGGGTCCAGTTGGTGGACGCCGATCCGGCGCGGGCCAAGACCGCCGAGGCGCTCGGCGTCGACTTCGCGCTGCCGCAGGACGCACGCGGGGAGCGCGATCTCGTCGTGCACGCCAGCGCGACCGAGCAGGGCCTCGCCCGCTCACTGGAACTGCTGTCCAGCGAAGGGACGGTCCTCGAACTGAGCTGGTACGGCGACCGGCGGGTCAGCCTCCCGCTCGGCGAGGCCTTCCACTCCCGGCGGCTCGTCATCCGCAGCAGCCAGGTCGGCACCGTCTCCCCCTCCGCGCGCGCCGGCCGCACCTACGGCGACCGGCTCGCTCTCGCCCTCGAACTCCTCGCCGACCCGGCGCTGGACGCCCTGGTCACGGGGGAAAGCGCGTTCGAGGAGTTGCCGGAGGTGCTGCCGAGGCTCGCGTCCGGGGAGATTCCGGCGCTGTGTCACCGGGTGCGGTACCGCGGAAGCGCCTGACCTGAGAAAAGAGTGAGAGACGGCTGAACAACGGGAAGCGAAGAGCCGTACTACTCCACATCCCGGGCAACGATCAGCCGGGGATCAGACGCGCCGCACCTGGAGGGTCGTCCGTTGTTCAGCATCACCGTCCGCGATCACATCATGATCGCCCACAGCTTCCGCGGCGAGGTCTTCGGCCCCGCGCAGCGACTGCACGGAGCGACGTTCCTGGTGGACGCCACGTTCCGGCGCGAACAGCTGGACGAGGACAACATCGTCGTCGACATCGGACTCGCCACCCAGGAACTGGGCGCCGTCGTGGCCGAGTTGAACTACCGCAACCTCGACAACGAACCCGACTTCGCCGGGATCAACACCTCCACGGAGTTCCTGGCCAAGGTCATCGCCGACCGGCTCGCCGAGCGCGTGCACAAGGGGGCGCTGGGCGAGGGCGCCAAGGGCCTCGCCGGTCTCACGGTCACGTTGCACGAGTCGCATGTCGCCTGGGCGAGTTACGAGCGTGCCCTGTGACCGACCTGACCGTGGACCGGGCGCGCCTCACCTATGTGCCCGTACAGCACTCCGCCCTCAAGAACGCCGAGATCGTGCCCATGTCCCTGCGCTCCGTGCACTTCGTCATGCCGGGCGGCGTCGACGACCCGGCCACGCCGAGCGGCGGCAACGCCTATGACCGCAGGGTGAGTCTGGACCTGCCCGGCTTCGGCTGGCAGGTCCATCAGCACGCGGTGGCGGGGGAGTGGCCCCGGCCCGGTGAGGCGGCGCGGACGGAACTCGCGCGCATGCTCGGGGAGTTGCCGGACGGCACGGTGGTGCTGGTCGACGGTCTCGTCGCGTGCGGGGTGCCCGAGATCGTCGTACCCGAGGCGGAGCGGCTGCGGATCGCGGTGCTGGTGCATCTTCCGCTGGGTGACGAGACGGGGCTTTCGGCCGGCGTGGCAGCTGAGTTGGACGCGCGGGAGCGGGCGGTGCTGCGGGCGGTCCCGGCCGTCATCGCGACCTCCGACTGGGCCGTCCGCCGCCTCGTCTCCCACCACGGCCTCGCCCCCGACCGCGTCCATGTCGCCGCCCCCGGCGCCGACATCGCCCCCCTCGCCGCCGGCACCGACGGGGTCTCCCGGCTGCTGTGCGTGGCCGCGGTGACCCCGCGCAAGGGCCAGCACCGGCTGGTCGAGGCGCTGGCGGCGGTGACCGACCTGCCGTGGAGCTGCGTGTGCGTGGGCGGACTCGCCCACGATCCGGAGTACGTGGCCGGACTTCGGGTCCTGATCAGGAAGTACGGCCTTGAGGACCGGCTGGTCCTGGCGGGACCGCAGGCCGGCGCCGAACTCGACGCCAGCTACGCCGCGGCCGACCTGATGGTGCTCACGTCCTACGCCGAGACCTACGGCATGGCCGTGACCGAGGCGCTCGCGCGCGGCATCCCGGTGCTGGCGACGGACGTCGGCGGCCTGCCCGAGGCGGTCGGACGCGCCCCCGACGGCGGGGTGCCCGGCATCCTCGTCCCGCCGGAGGACCCCGCAGCGCTCGCCGCCGAACTGCGGGGCTGGTTCGGCGAGGCGGACGTACGACGCCGGCTGAAGGCGGCCGCCCGGGGCCGCAGGGCCGCCCTCGACGGCTGGGCGACCACGGCCCGCAGCCTGGCCGGAGTACTGGGCCGACTGCCGAACGAACCCAGGAGGGCGGCATGAGGAAGACGGCGCAGACACACGACACGGGGTGGATTCCGGCGCCGAGGGAGGCGACAGACGTGGCCGACGATCTCGTCATCCCCGGTGCGGGTCCCGGCGAACGCCCGACGCTCAAGCTGCGGGAGTCCGGCCCGGAGGAGGCCCCGCGCTACGCCCCCGAGTGGCTGGAGCTGCGCGAAGGGCCCGACGGGGCCGCGCGGGCAGCCGAGTTGATCGATCCACTGCGGATCCGGCTGGCCAATCTGCCCGGCAAGGCCGACGGACTGGTCATCCACGACCTGGGCTGCGGGACCGGCTCGATGGGCCGCTGGCTCGCGCCCCGACTCGACGGCCCCCAGCACTGGATCCTGCACGACCGCGACCCCTACCTGCTGCACTTCGCCGCCGTCGCCTCCCCGCGCGCCGCCGCCGACGGCAGCCGGGTCACCGTCGAGACCCGCCGGGGCGACATCGCCCGGCTCACCCCGGACGGCCTGGCAGGAGCCTCGCTGGTGACGGCCTCCGCGCTGCTGGACGTTCTCACCCTGGAGGAGATCGAGACCCTCGTCGCCGCCTGCACCGGTGCCGGCTGCCCGGCGCTGCTGACCCTGTCCGTCGCGGGCCGCGTGGAGCTCACCCCGTCCGACCCCCTCGACGGCGAGATCGCCGAGGCCTTCAACGCCCATCAGCGGCGCTCCGGCCTGCTCGGACCGGACGCGATCACAGTCGCCTGCGAGGCGTTCTCCGCACGCGGGGCGACCGTACGGGTGCATCCGAGCCCCTGGCAGCTCGGCCCCGCCGAGTCCGCGCTCACCGCGCAGTGGCTGCGCGGCTGGGTCGGCGCGGCGGTGGAACAGCGCCCGGAGCTGCGCGTCCCGGCCGAGCGCTATCTGCGGGAACGCCTGGAGGCCTGCGCGGCCGGAGAGTTGCGGGCCGTGGTCCACCACAGCGACCTGCTGGCGCTGTCCCGCCCGGCGGACGGGGCGACGTCATGAGCGCGGAGACGGTGGGGGCCCCGGCCGGGTCGGCCGGTGTTCCCCTGCGGGCGGAGGCGAGGGGCACAGGTACTCATCCGCGAGCCTCCGTGACGCGTACCGCCGAGCGGCCCTGCGCGCACCGACGCGCCTCGGTGGCCCGGGCGGCCCAACGGCCGACCGCCCTGTCCGTCCCCGCGGCCGCCACCGTCTCAGCGGCCCCCGCCGTGTCCCCGACTCCGGCTACGGCCGTGGTGGCCCAGCGGCCGACGGCCCTGTCCGTCCCTGCGGCCGCTACCGTGTCCGCGGTTCCCGCCGTGTCCCCGACTCCGGCTACGGCCGCATCGGCCCAGCGGCCGACGGCCCTGTCCGTCCCCGCGGCCGCCACCGTCTCCGCCGCCCCCGCCCCCGCCCCCGATAAGGCCGCCCCCAGCACCCCCCGGGCCGCGAAGCTCCGCGCTCGCATCGGCACCGTCGGTGGCCTCGCCATCCTCACCGTGCTTCTCTGGCGGCTCGGTACCGGCGTTTTCCTCGACGGCCTGCGCCGCATCGACGCCACCGCCGTGCTCGCGGCCGTCGGGATCGGCGTCGTCACCACCGTGTTCAGCGCCTGGCGCTGGCAGTTGGTGGCCCGGGGACTGCGGATCCGGCTGCCGCTCGGCGCGGCCGTCGCCGACTACTACCGCGCGCTGTTCCTGAACGCGGCCCTCCCCGGCGGCGTCCTGGGTGATGTGCACCGCGCGGTCCGGCACGGACGCAGCGCCGGTGACCTAGGCCGGGGAGTGCGCTCGGTCGTGCTCGAACGGGCCGCGGGACAGATCGTGTTGGCCCTGGCCGGCGCCGTCGTCCTGCTGACCATGCCGTCGCCCGTGCGCGACGACGCCCGCCACCTGGTGCCGCTGCTCGCGCTCGCCGCCATCGGCGCATCCGCGGTCGTCCTCGCACTACGGATGAGCCGAGTGCGCGCCTCGCTCAGCGGGCTGGCGTCGCTGTGCAACTGGCCCGGCGTCGCGGTGTCGTCCGTCGTCGTGCTGGCCGGACACCTCGCCACGTTCGTCCTCGCGGCACGCGTCGCGGGCACCACCGCCTCCGTCGCCGTACTGCTGCCGCTGGCCGTGCTCGCCCTGCTCGCGATGAGCCTGCCGCTGAACGTCGGCGGCTGGGGCCCCCGAGAGGGCGTCACCGCCTGGGCGTTCGGCGCCGCAGGGCTCGGCGCGGGCAGCGGACTCGCGGTCGCCGTCGTGTACGGCGTCCTGTGCCTTGCCGCGAGTCTGCCCGGTGTCCTGGTTCTGGTCGTCCGCCGCTGGGGGCCCTACTCTGCGCCCAGCACGGAGAAATACGCGGCGAAGGAATCCGAAAGGCTCGCCAGCAGTTGCTTCCCCTTTTCCACCGAACCCAGGGAAGGGCGGCCGATGACACCCGAATCGGTATAGGCGGACATACCGAGGGAGAGCAGATGACGCCGGTCGTCCGCGACGAAATCGGAGGTCTCGTATCCGGGCCGCAGCATTTCCGGATGCGTATGCAGAAGGATGGAGGTCTCTATTTCCCCCGCATGCATGTCGGTCAGCAGCGAGGTGGCGACCCCGGCCCGTTCCCGAGCCGTCTCCCAGTCCTCCGCGGCCGGGAACAGCGCGATGCGCTCACCGCGCGCGGAGGACTCCTGAACGACGTTGCCCAGTACATAGTTTCCGCCGTGGCCGTTGACCACCACCAGGGCCTCCACGCCCGAGCGGCGGAGCGATTCCGCTATGTCCCGTATCACCGCATGAAGGGTCACCGAGGAGATGCTGACGGTTCCCGGCCACGCCGCGTGCTCGTGCGAGCAGGAGATCGTCACCGGAGGGAGGAGGTGCACCGGGTACGCGGCGGCGATCTCCCGTGCGACGGCACAGGCGACGAGCGTGTCCGTGGCGAGCGGCAGGAAGGGGCCGTGCTGTTCGAAGCTCCCGACGGGAAGGACGGCGACCTGCCGTGAGACGCCCGCCCCGCGCGTCCGCACGTCTTCCGTGGTGTCCGCCGGCACCAGAGCATGTGCCGACCGCGTTTCCGAACCACTCATCTTTTCACGGCCTTTCGTCTCTGCTTAGGAACCAGATCATGACAGAAAAAGTTGGCGTACTCGGAAAGAAGTCACAGAAGCGCACCGGCGTGGAACGCGTTGTGAATGCCCCGTTGCCCACGGTGTACGGGAAATTCAGCGCGGTCGGCTATCTCGACCACGACCGCGGTGACGAGCAAGTGGCCCTGGTCTACGGTGACATCGGCACCGAGAACGTCCTGACCCGGCTGCATTCGGAGTGCCTGACCGGTGACGCCTTCGGCTCCCAGCACTGCGAGTGCGGCGACCAGCTGGCCTCGGCGCTGCGCGCGGTCGTCGCCGAAGGCCGCGGTGTCGTCGTCTACTTGAGAGGGCACGAGGGCCGCGGCATCGGACTGCTCGCCAAGCTGCGCGCGATGGCCCTGCAGGCGGAGGGCCTGGACACCGTGGAGGCGAACCTCGCCCTCGGACTGCCCGTGGACGCCCGCGACTACGGCGTCGCCGCCCGGATCCTGGACGACCTCGGCGTACGCAGCGTCCGCCTGATGTCCAACAACCCGCGCAAGCGGGAGGCATTGCTGGAGCACGGCATCACGGTCGCCGAGCAGGTCCCGCTGCTCATCCCGCCGTGCGAGAACAACATCACCTATCTGCGCACCAAGCGGGAGCGTCTGGACCACCATCTGCCCCATCTGGACGCCGTGGCGCACTGGTCCTGATTGGCGCGAGGGCCGCCCGGACAGGAAGAGGGAATGACCGACGACGTCCTCTTCCTCTCCGGCGACCAGGTCACCCGGCTGCTCTCCTGGGACGCGGCCATCGCCTCGCAGCGCACGGCCTTCGTCGCCCTCGGCTCCACGGGCGCCGATCTGCCCGGGAAGATCATGCACCCGAGCCGCTTCGACGACAGCGTCATGTTCGCCTACCTCTCCCGGCTCTCCGCGGACACCGGGGCGGTCGCGAAGATCGGCAGCGTCAACCCGGGCAACGCGGCCGCCGGGCTGCCCACCGTGCACGCCGTCGTCACCGCGCTCGACCCGGTCACGGGCCGCCTGGCCGCGGTCATGGACGGCACCGCGCTCACGACCCTGCGCACAGCGGCGGGCAGCGCCGTCGCCGTCGACGCGCTGGCCGGCCCCGACAGCACGGACCTCGCCCTCCTCGGCTCCGGCACCCAGGCCCTCGCCCACGCCCACGCGTTCGCCCGGGTGCGGGACCTGAAGTCCGTACGGCTGTGGAGCCCGACCGCGCGCAACCGGACCCGCGCCGCCGAGACCCTGACGGCCGAGCTGGGCCTCACCGTCGAACCGGTCGGCACCGCCGAGGAGGCCGTCACCGGGGCCTGCCTCGTCGCCGCCTGCACCCTGAGCGCCACCCCGGTGGTGCGCGGCGAGTGGCTGGCGCCCGGCTGCACGGTGGTGAGCGTCGGCTCCTTCGAACCGACCCGCCACGAGGTCGACGCGGAAGTCGTACGGCGGTCAGCGGCCGTCGTCGTGGACGACCCGGAGACGGCGGCCCATCACGCGGGCCCGATCGTGGCCGCCCGGCTCGCGCCCGATGACCTGATCCCCCTGGGCGGCGTCCTCACCGGCTCCCACACCGCCCGCACCGGGCCCGCCGACATCGTCTACTACAACAGCGTCGGCCTCGGCATCCAGGACGCCGCCGCGGCCTGGGCCGTGATCGACGCGGCGCGGCAGGCGGGCCGGTGAAGGCCGAGGCCGTGGTCATCGGCGGCGGGGTGATGGGCGCGAGCATCGCCTGTCATCTGGCCCGCGCGGGCGTACGGGACGTCGTCCTCGTCGAACGCGACGAACTGGCCGCGGGCTCCACCTCCAAGGCGGCCGGCGGGGTGCGGGCGCAGTTCTCCGACGAGCTCAACATCCGGCTCGGCGCCCGCAGCCTGGAGGCCTTCGACCGGTTCGAGGCGGAGACCGGGCAGGACATCGGGCTGCACAAGGTCGGCTATCTGTTCCTGCTGTCCACTCCCGAGGAGGTCGCCTCCTTCGAGGCGGGCGTACGGCTCCAGAACTCCCTCGGTGTGCCCAGCCGCATGCTCGACCCGGACGAGGCCCGCCGGCTCTCGCCGCTGATCGTCACCGACGGTCTGCTGGCCGCCGCGTACTCACCCGACGACGGGCACTGCACCCCCGAGTCCGTCGTCCAGGGCTACGCGGCCACCGCCCGCCGCCACGGCGCGACCGTGCTGCGGCACACCGAGGTCACCGGCATCGACCTGCACGGCGACACCATCACCGGCGTGCGGACCACCAGGGGCCGGATCGCCACCGGCACGGTGATCTGCGCGGCCGGTGCCTGGTCGCGGGCCGTCAGCGCGATGGCCGGGGTCGACCTGCCGGTGGTGCCGCTGCGCCGCCAGATCGCCGTCACCGAACCGGTCCCCGGCCTGCCACCCGGCCTCCCCATGACCATCGACTTCACCACCAGCCTGTACTTCCACTCCGAGGGCCCCGGCCTCCTCGTCGGCCTGTCCGACCCCGACGAGCGTCCCGGCTTCGACACCAGCACCCACGACCGCTGGATCCCCCGGCTGTACGAGGCCATGGAGCAGCGCGCCCCCGGCCTCCTCGACCTGCGCCGCACCGGCGGCTGGGCGGGCCTGTACGAGCTCACCCCGGACCACAACGCCCTGATCGGCGAGGCCACTTCCCCCTCCCGCTTCCTCTACGCGACCGGCTTCTCCGGCCACGGCTTCCTCCAGGGACCCGCCGTCGGCGAGGTCGTCCGCGACCTGTACCTCGGCCGCGTACCCTTCGTGGACACCAGCCCCTTGAGCGCCGGCCGGTTCGCGGCCGACGCCCCGCGCCCGGAGGCCAACCGCGTATGACCGAGCTCCATCTGTGGCTGCGACACGAGGTCCGCTCCACCGAGCGCCGCACGCCGATCGTCCCGTCCGACGCCCTGCGGCTCGTCGCGAACGGCGTCACGGTGACGGTCGAGGAGTCCCCGCAGCGGATCTTCCCGGTCGAGGAGTACGAGAAGGCCGGCTGCCGGGTCGCGAAGGCGGGCTCGTGGGTGTCGGCGCCGGGCGACGCCGTGATCGTAGGACTGAAGGAACTGCCCGATGAGCCCTCGGAGCTGACCCACCGGCATGTCTTCTTCGGGCACGCCTACAAGCGGCAGCCGGGTGCCGCCGGTCTGCTCCGCCGGTTCGCCGCCGGGGGAGGGGCGCTGTACGACGTCGAGTATCTGGTGGACGAGGACGGGCGGCGGCTCGCCGCCCTCGGTTTCTGGGCCGGATACCTGGGCGCCGCCCTGGCCGTCCTCCAGCACCGGGGCCGGCTCGCCGCGCCGCTCGTGCCGACGGCGAAGGAGGAGCTGGACGAACGGCTGCGATCCGGGGACGAGCAGTTCAGCGCGCTGGTGATCGGCGCCCTGGGCCGCAGCGGCCGGGGTGCCTGCGAGGCATTCCGGGCGGCCGGAGTCGAACCGACCCGCTGGGACCTCGCCGAGACCCGCGAGCTGGACCGCCCCGCCCTCCTCGCCCACGACGTCATGGTCAACGCCGTCCTCGCCACCAGCCCCATCCCGCCCTTCCTCCGCGACGAGGACCTCGACGACCCCGCCCGGCGGCTGCGCACCCTCTGCGATGTCACCTGCGACGTCGGCTCGCCCCTGAACGTCCTGCCGGTCTACGACCGCACCACCGACTGGACGGACCCGGCCCGCCGGCTGCGGGAGAAACCGCCCCTGGACCTCATCGCCATCGACAACCTGCCCTCCCTCCTGCCGAGGGAGTCCAGCACCGACTTCTCGGCGGCGCTGCTGCCCCAGCTGCTGGCGTTCGGGACCGGGGACGCGTGGGTGCGCTGTCTGGGCCGGTTCCATCAGGCTTGCCGTGAAGCCGGTATCGAAGAAGGGGAGTTCCGCCGTGACTGACCTGGTTCCCGCGAACGGCACCGTCCACTGGATCGGCGCCGGACTGTCCACCGGCAGTGGTCTGACCCGGCTGTGCGAGACAGCGGGGCGGGTGCGGCTGTGGCACCGCACGGAGGAACGCGCCGCCGAGGCCCTGGCCCAGCGGGGCCTGACCGGACGCGCCGAGCCACGCGCGTACACCCTGGAAGCGCTCACGGCCGACCTCGCGCCCGGCGATGTCGTCGTGTCGATGCTGCCCGCGCCCGAGCACGCCGGGCTGCTGGCCGCCTGTGTGGACCGGCGTGCCCACTTCGCGTGCTCCAGCTATGTGTCGGACGCGGTGCTGGAGCAGGTGCCGGACGCCACCGAGGCCGGCCTTGTGGTGCTCACCGAGGCGGGCCTGGACCCGGGCATCGACCACCTCTTCGCCCACTCCCTCGTCGCCGGCGCCCGGGAGGCGATCGGCGAGGGCACGGCGGCGTCGTACCGTCTCACCTCGTACTGCGGCGGGGTGCCCGCGGAGCCGAACGACTTCCGGTACCGCTTCAGCTGGGCGCCCCAGGGAGTCCTCAACGCCCTGCGCTCGCCCGCCCGTTACATCGAGGACGGCGCCGAGACCGCCGTGGACCGGCCCTGGGAGGCGACCCGGCGGCATGTGGTCGAGGGGGAGGCCTTCGAGGTCTACCCCAACCGTGACAGCGTTCCCTTCGTCGACCAGTACGCGCTGCCGCCGGAGTGGAAGCCGCGCACCTTCGTCCGCGGCACCCTGCGTCTGGAGGGCTGGCTGCGTGCCTGGGACGCCGTGTTCGAGGAGCTGAAGCGCGGCGACGACGACCGGATCGCCGCGCTGGCGAAGGAGCTGGCGGCGACCCATCCGACCACCGACGCCGACCGGGACCGGGTCGTCCTCGCGGTCTGCCTCGAAGTGCGCGGCGCGAACGGGCGGACCTGGACGGGCAGTTACCTGCTCGACCTGGTCGGCGACGAGGAGGAGAGCGCGATGGCCCGCTGTGTCTCCCGGCCCCTCGCACTGGGCGTCCGGCACATCCTGGACGGCTCCCTGCCACCGGGCCTGAGCCGGGCCGCCGAGACGGCGGCACGGTCGTCTCAGTGGCTCCGTGAACTGGCCCTGGAGGGAGTGGAGTTCACGCTGCGCGTCAGTCAGTGACGGCCTCGTGCACCAGCCGCTTGAGGTCCGCGAACATCGTGTGTGAGGTCTTCGGCCGGACCTGGGTCATGAACTGGACCGTGAGATCGCGGGTCGGGTCGACCCAGAAGGTCGTGGTCGCCACGCCGCTCCACCCGTAGGTACCGAGGCCCGCGGGCGCCCGGGTGCGGGCGGGGTCGATGGCGACGGAGACGCCGAGGCCGAAGCCGACGCCGTCGTTGCCGGGTTCGTCGTGGGCGGGATGGCTGCCGAAGGAGCGCAGGTCAGCCCCGTCGGGGAGGTGGTTGGCGGTCATCAGGTCGACCGTCTCGGGGGCGAGCAGCCGGACGCCGTCGAGTTCGCCGCGGCGGCGCAGCAGCTCCATGAAGCGGTGCATGTCATGGGCGGAGGCCGCCATACCGCCGCTGCCGGAGAGGAACCGGGGGCGGCCGCGGAGCGGAAGCCCCGGGATCGGAGTGATGCGGCCGTCGTCGGTCTCGCCGTACAACTCGGCGAGCCGGTCCGCCTGTTGGTCCGTGACGCGGAAACCGGCGTCGGTCATGCCGAGCGGGCCGAAGACGCGCTCGGCGAGGAACACGTCGAGCGGCTGCCCCGAGACGACCTCGATGACCCGGCCGAGGACATTGGTGGCGACCGAGTAGTTCCACTGTGTGCCCGGGTCGAACTGGAGCGGCAGGCTCGCGTACACCTCGACCGTCTCGGCCAGATCCGAGCCGGGCAGCACCGCGGACTCAAGATTGGCGTCGCGATAGAGGGCGTCGACGGGGTGGCAGTGGTAGAAGGCGAAGGTCAGGCCCGCGGTGTGGGTCATCAGATGCCGGATCAGCAGCGGTCCGGCGGCCGGGCGGGTGCGGACGTCGGCGCCGGAGCCCTCGACGTACACCCGTGGCTCGGCGAAGGCGGGCAGATGGCGGCCCACCGGGTCGTCCAGGGACAGCTTTCCCTCCTCCACCAGCAGCAACGCCGCGACGGAGGTGACCGGCTTGGTCATGGAGTAGATCCGCCAGAGGGTGTCCGCCGCCACCGGCAGTCCGGCGGCCACGTCACGGTGGCCGTGCGTGGTGAGGTGGGCGACGCGTCCGCCGCGGGAGACGGCGACCAGGAATCCGGGCAGGCGCCCTTCGTCGACGTAATGGGCGAAGTGCTGGTCGAGGCGGTCCAGCGCCTTCGGATCCAGGCCGGCCTCGCCCGGTTCGGCCTGTTGTCGCAGCTGTGCCATCGCTCTCCTTACGAATGCAAGCGTCGAGGTGCTCCGGCCTACCCAGCCGCAGCGGCCTCCGATCTCATCGTCGCGCAGGAACAGGTGTGCGGTCCTGTGGATGGCCCTGCTCGTCGTCGATCGAGGCGAAACGTCCCGGCAGCGCACGGCCCGCCGCCACGCCCGCCAGGGCGAGCGTGGCGAGGGCGAGGAGCGGAAGCCGCGGATCCGCGCCCATGAGGGCGGTCGCCACGGCCACGCCCAGCACCGGCCCGACGTTCATGGCGGTCTGCTGGAGCCCGCCCGCAACCCCGGCCGACTCGACGGCCGCCTCTCGTACGACGACATGGGTGGCGGCCACCATCACCGTGCCGAACCCGGCTCCCAGGAGGCCGAACCCGGCGCAGGGCCCGCCAGCCGGGCCCGGCCGCCAGTGCCCCGCCCACCAGCGGGCCTGCGGCGGCCGCGACCCCGATGGCCGCGGTCCGTACCGCGATCGGCGGCCGCAGCCGGTCCGGCGGATACGCGGCGCGCAGCATGCCCAGCGTGGCCGGTTGCAGCGGCGCGCCGAACACGCCCTGCACGACACGGAGTCCCTTCACCCAGCCGATGCCGGACGCGAGCCCGATGCCGGCGGACGCGGCGCCGAACCCGAGCATGCCGACGCCGGACTGCCGTCGGTGCCCGATCCGGTGGCCGAGCCGTCCGCCGGACTGCCGTCGGTGCCCGATCCGGTGGCCGAGCCGTCCGCCGGACTGCCGTCGGTGCCCGATCCGGTGGCCG